>NZ_JAVAYL010000028.1:0-112653 GCF_054185225.1 Bradyrhizobium sp. 18BD
CCTTGACTAGAGCTGCGCGCGCCATCTCCACGCTTCCACGGTCGGGACGAAGAGCTGGCCTGCAATCGAACAAAGAGCTGACCATAAACCTTGACACACCAAATCCCCATGTGAGCAATCCAGACTGTCTCTGCGGTGGGATTCTGGATTGCTTCGCTGCGCTCGCAATGACGAAAACAACAAAGAACATTCGCAGGGGGGAACATCAGTGACTGACACATTCGACTTCGTCGTCGTGGGCGCGGGCTCCGGCGGCTGCGCAGTGGCGGGGCGGTTGTCGGAGGATGCGGCGACATCCGTCGCGCTGCTGGATGCGGGCGGACGCAACGACAATTGGCGGATCACCACGCCGTTCGGACTGGCGTTGCCATACAAGGCGGCCAACTGGGCCTTCGACACCGTACCGCAGAAGGGATTGAACGGCCGGATCGGCTATCAGCCGCGCGGCAAGGGGCTCGGCGGCTCCTCGGCGATCAACGCCATGGTCTATATCCGCGGCCACAAATCGGACTACGACCACTGGGCTTCGCTCGGCAATGCCGGCTGGTCGTATGCCGACGTGCTGCCCTACTTCAAGCGCTCGGAGAACAATGCCGATTTCGACGGCGCCTATCACGCCAAAGGCGGCCCGCTGCATGTCAACAGGCTGCGCGCAGACAATCCGATCCATGACGTCTTCCACCAGGCTGCGCGCGAGGCGCAGTTCCGCATCCGCGAGGACTTCAACGAAGAGGATCATGAAGGGCTCGGCAGCTACCAGGTAACGCAGCACAATGGCGAGCGCTGGAGCGCGGCGCGCGCTTATCTGCAACCCCACATCGACAAGCGCGGGAATCTTCGCATCGAGACGGGCGCGCATGCCACGCGCATCCTGTTCGAGGGCAAGCGCGCGGTCGGCGTCGAATATGTGCAGGGCAGGCAGACGAAGCAGCTGCGCGCCCGCCGCGAGGTGATCCTCGCCGCGGGCGCGTTTCAGTCGCCGCAATTGCTGATGCTGTCGGGCATCGGCGACGGCGAGGCGCTTGACAAGCATGGCGTCGGCGTCGTGCATCATCTGCCGGGCGTCGGGCAGAATCTGCAGGACCATCCGGATTTCGTGTTCGTCTACGCCTCCGACTATCCGCACTTCGCTCACGCCTCGCTCGGCCGGCTGCCATCCCTGCTCCGCGCCATTCAGCGCTACCGGCGCGAACGGCGCGGCCTGATGACTACCAATTTCGCCGAATGCGGCGGGTTCCTGAAGACGCAGCCCCAGCTCGACGTGCCTGATATTCAGCTCCACTTCGTGGTCGCGATGCTCGACGACCACGGCCGCAAGAAGCACAAGGAAGCGGGCTTCTCCTGCCACGTCTGCCTGCTCCGGCCGAAGAGCCGCGGCAGCGTCGCGCTCGCAAGCAACGATGCGATGCAGGCACCGCTGATCGACCCGAACTTTTTGGGCGAGGAGGACGATCTCGAGACCATGGTCGCGGGCTTCAAGACCACGCGCAGCCTGATGGAAACGCCCGCGCTGCGCGCGCTTCAGACGAAAGACATGTTCACCGCGAATGTGCGCACCGACGACGACATCCGCGCGCTGCTGCGCGCGCGCGTCGATACGGTCTATCATCCCGTCGGCACCTGCCGGATGGGCACGGATGCGATGGCCGTGGTCGATCCGAAGCTGAAGGTGCACGGCGTGGAGGGCTTGCGGGTCGTGGACGCCTCGATCATGCCGACGCTGATCGGGGGCAATACCAATGCGCCGACCATCATGATCGGGGAGAAGGCGGCGGATATGATCAAGGCGGAGATGCGGTAGCTCTCTCCCTCTCCCCGCAAGCGGGGAGAGGCGAAGTGGGGCTCAATTGAGCAGGAACCCACCGTCGACCGTAATCACACTCCCCGTCATGTACCGCGACGCCTTCGACGCCAGCAGCAGGATGGCGCCGTCGAGATCGGACTCGGCGCCGACGCGGCGCTGGGGGATGCGTTTTGCCAGGCGCTCGCCGGCGGGCGTCGACCAGAACGCGTGGTTCATCTCGGTGTCGATGTAGCCGGGCGCGAGCGCGTTGATGCGGATGTTTTGGCCCGCGAGCTCCAGCGCCATCGCTTTGGTTGCCTGGAGGATGCCAGCCTTGGAGATCGCATAAGGTGACACCGCCTTGAGCACACCGGTGCCGAGCACGGAAGCGATGTTGACGATGTTGCCTTCCTGCTTGCGCGCGATCATGCGCCGCGCGACTTCGGTCGCGAGGAAATAGGCGCCCTTGAGATTGGCGCCGATCACGGCGTCCCAATCGGCTTCTGTCTGCTCGGTCGCGAGCTTCTCGATGGCGATGCCGGCATTGTTGATCAGCACCGTGACGGGGCCGAGCGCCGCTTCCGTCGCATCGACCGCCTTCGCGATCGATGCGGTGTCGGTGACATCGAGCGCGACAGCGGCGGCGCGGCCGCCCTTGCCGCGGATTTCTTCCTCAAGGCTCTTCAATTTGTCGGTCTGCCGTGCCGCCAGCGCGACGGCCGCGCCATGAGCCGCCAGCACACGGGCAAATTGCCGCCCCAGCCCCTGGCTCGCCCCGGTGACGAGGATGGTTTCTTGACTGACGTCGAATAGGTCTGACATGTGGCGCAATCCCTGAGCTTTGGAGCCACCAATACAGACGATTTTAGCGATCTGAAACCGGAATGATCGGTCCGGCGTTCATTCGTTCCATCGTTCCATCCGAGGTTGGGCTCGCGCTCATGAACAGCTTTGATCTTGCCGTCTATGCCGCGCTCGCCATTGCGATCGGCTTCGGTTTCAGGACCGGCCTGCTCCAGAGCGCCATGACCATCCTCGCCTATCTGCTCGCAGCGCCGATCGCGGTTGCGCTGATGCCGCTGATCGCGCCGCAGATCGCAGGCAATCCGAATCCGCCGCTGCTGCAGAACTGGATCTGGTTCTTCGGCATCTTCCTCGTCGTCGGCATGCTGTTCGGATATATCGGGCGCCTGGCGCTGAGCGACACGGTTCGCGACGCCGGGATCGGCGACCGGCTCGGCGGTGCGGCGCTCGGCGCCATCAGGGTCGGGCTCGTCGCCACCACGCTGGTGCTGGTGTTCGACCAGATCGTGCCGGCCAACCGCCAGCCGCCTTTCCTGGCCGGCTCGCAGCTGCGGCCGCTGTTCTCGCTGGTCGGCCAGATGGGCTTCAAGACGCTGCCGCCGGAGGCCGCCGCCGCGATCGACCGCCTCAAGCAGGAGCGGCGCATCTGAAGCGCGATCGGATCTTTTCCGGATCATGCCCGCACATTTGCATCGCAGCGCGGACGCGCATGCATTTTGACGCGGGCCCCTCCCTTATCAGCGGCATCGATGTTGGATAGAGTGCGGCCCGTCCAAAACCTGCCTGACATTATGGGAGTGAAACAGTGGATCTTGGGATCAAAGGTCGCCGCGCCATCGTCTGCGCATCCAGCAAGGGCCTCGGCCGCGCTTGCGCCATCTCGCTGGCCGAAGCCGGCGTTGACGTCACGCTGACCGCGCGCGGCGCCGAAGCCCTGAAGAAGACGGCCGACGAAATCCGGAAGGCCTACCCGGGCGTGAAGGTCACCGAGATCGTCGGCGACATCACGACGCCCGCCGGCCGCGAGGCCGTGCTCAAGGCCTGCCCCGAGCCGGACATTCTGATCAACAATGCCGGCGGCCCGCCGCCCGGCGATTTCCGCAACTGGACCCGCGACGACTGGATCAAGGCGATCGACGCCAACATGCTCACCCCGATCGAGCTGATCAAGGCGACCGTTGACGGCATGATGGCGCGCAAGTTCGGCCGCATCGTCAACATCACCTCGGCCGCGGTGAAGGCGCCGATCGATATCCTCGGTCTCTCCAACGGCGCCCGCGCCGGCCTCACCGGCTTCATCGCCGGCCTGTCGCGCAAGACCGTGATCAACAACGTCACCATCAACGGCCTGCTGCCCGGCCCGTTCGAGACCGATCGTCTCACCGGCACCGCGAAGGCCGAGGCCGACAAGCGCGGCACGACGCCGGAGCAGATTTTGGCCGAGCGCGCAAAACTCAACCCGGCCGGCCGCTTCGGCCAGCCCGACGAGTTCGGCTATGCCTGCGCCTTCCTCTGCGGCGCCAAGGCCGGCTTCATCACCGGGCAGAACATCCTGCTCGATGGTGGTGCTTTCCCCGGAACGCTGTGAGAGCGGTCTGGTACGAGCAAACGGGGCCGGCGGCGGACGTTCTCACCTATGGTGAGATGGCGACGCCGGTCACAGGCCCAGGCGAAGTTCGCATTCGCCTGGAAGCCTCCGGCGTCAACCCCGCCGATGTCGGCCGGCGCGGCGGCAGCTATCGCGCAATGGAGTATCCGCGCGTCATTCCCAACAGCGACGGTGCGGGATTCGTCGACCAGATCGGCGATGGCGTGACGCGCTTCAAGGTGGGCGATCGCGTCTGGCTGTTCAACGGTCAGCGTAACGGCCGCGCTTTCGGTACCGCGGCCGAATATATCGCGCTTGCCGAGCCGCTGGTGACATCGCTGCCGGACAATCTGTCTTTTGCGGAAGGCGCAACGCTCGGCATCCCCGCGATGACGGCATGGTGCAGCCTGTTTGCCGGCGGACCGATCGTCGGCAAGACAGTGCTGGTCACCGGCGGCGCCGGCGCAGTCGGCCATTATACGGTGCAGCTCGCGAAATGGGGCGGCGCGCAGGTGATCGCGACCGTCAGCTCGGCGATGAAGGGCGAGCAGGCGCGGCGAGCGGGCGCCGATCTCGTCATCAACTATAAAGATGACGACGTCGTCGCCAAGGCGATGGCGTTCACCGGCGGCCGCGGTGTCGACCATGTCGTCGATGTCGATTTCGGCGGCAACATCGCGACCACCCTGAAGCTGATGGCCGTCAATTCGACCATCGCCGTCTACGCCACCAACGGCAACCGCACGCCTGTGGTACCGATGCGCGAGCTGATGGAGAAATGCATCAACCTGCGATCGCTGGTACTGTTCGCACTGCCGCCTGCGTTGCTCGCAGCGGCGCAAGCCGACATCTCGAAGTGGCTGGCGGCAGGGCCGCGGATCCACAACGTCGCGGCGCAGTTCGCGCTGTCGGACACCGCCCAGGCCCATCTCGCCGTCGAGAAGGGCGACAAGCTCGGCACCGTGATCGTCGACTGCGCGCGGTGAGAGCTAGGAGACAGGCGTGGTCCGCTCGTCGGACCAGTCGATGCCGAGCTCGTCCATGCCGTCGGCGAGCAGATCGCCCAGCATCGGCTCGCCCAGGAGGTACTGCACGGCCTCGCGGCGAGGGGCCTTGAATTCGGCGCGGGCCTCGACGGCGCGGGCACGCAGATCGTCCCACTCCTCCACATCACCGTCGCCGCGGCCGAGCCACATCAGCGTGACCAGGTCGAGCTGCTCGTCCTCGTTCAACGCCCGGATGAAGCCCGCGAGTTCACTCGCGACCGGATCGGACGAGGTGTCTTCCAGCACGTCGATCTCATCATCGTCGGCTGCGTTGGAGCCCGAGTCCGGATCGGAGGCCCCTTCCTTGACGTCGAATTCGCGCGCCTTCTCGATGATGAAGGCGACCTTGTCGGTGGAAATGGCAAGCTCTGGCATTGGGCTCCCCTCGGCGCGTCGTTCGTGGTTCCAGGTTCCTGCAATAACGCAACATCACGACAGATGATCCATTGCGTTCGACGGCGGAAGGCCGCATCTTTCGCGAAAGCAAGAAAATGCAGGGGGCGCAGCGCATGCAATGGACGGTGGGCAAGGTCAGGATCACGAAGCTGGTCGAAATGGAGACGGTCGGCTCGACCCGTTTCATCCTCCCCGCGGCGACCGATGATGAAATCCGCAAGCTGCCCTGGCTGATCCCGCATTTCGCCACGGAAGAGGGCCGGCTGAAAATGTCGATCCATTCGCTGGTGGTGGAGACGCCGACGCGCCGCATCGTGGTCGACACCGGCCTTGGCAACGACAAGCAGGGCCGCGGCGTGCCGACCTGGAATAACCGGAGCACGCCGTTCCTGGAGACGATGACCGCGGCGGGCTTTCCGCCTGAGAGCATCGACACCGTGCTGTGCACCCATCTTCACGTCGACCACGTCGGCTGGAACACGAAGCTGGTCCAGGGCCAATGGGTGCCGACCTTCCCCAAGGCGCGCTATTTGTTCGGCAAGACGGAATACGAGTACTGGCGCGACTATACGGCCGAGCCGGACAAGATCGCGGTGTTCAACGATTCCGTGAAGCCGGTCGTCGATGTGGGCCTCAACGACCTGATCCCGAGCGACCACCGTATCTGCGAGGAGATCAGCGTGATCCCGACCCCCGGCCACAGCCCCGGGCATATGAGCGTCCTGATCGAGTCCGGCGGCGAGCAGGGGCTGCTCAGCGGCGACGTCGCCCATCATCCCTGCCAGATGGCGCATCTCGACTGGTGCTCGGTCGTCGACAGCGATCCCGCCCAGTCGGCCGCGAGCCGGCTCAAGCTGTTCTCGCGCTTTGCCGACACCCCGACACTGGTGATCGGCGGACATTTCTCGGCCGGGCACATCAAGCGGGACGGTGATGCGTTCAGGTTTGTGGCGCTGGGCTAGATCTCGTGCCCCGGATGCTGCGCAGCACGAAGTGATGCGCTGCTAAGCCGGGGCCCACGATTGTAGCAATCTGGGTCCCGGTTCTGCGCCGCACCGCTTCGCGCTGCGTCGCGTCCGGGACACGCAGCCCAGTGCGTCCGCCCACCGAATCCGGAAGCCTGCAATGCACCCCTCTTTGGGCGGTTGAATTTCCCGTCGCCCTGTTCCATGAAGCTCTTTAACCGATCAGTCCATCCCAAGGAGAAACGAGAATGAAGCTTGTTCGTTATGGCGAAAAGGGTGCGGAAAAGCCCGGCCTGATCGATAAATCCGGCCAGTTGCGCGACCTGTCGGCGCATGTGAAGGATCTGACCGGCGAGGCCTATTCGCCGGAATCCCTGAAGAAGCTGGCCGCCATCGACCCCGCTTCGCTGCCCGCCGTCTCCGGCAAGCCGCGCTTCGGCGCGCCCGTGACCGGCATCTCGAAATTCATCGCCATCGGCCTCAATTACAGCGACCACGCCAAGGAGACCGGCGCGGCGATCCCGACCGAGCCGATCATCTTCATGAAGGCCAACACCTCGCTGTCCGGCCCGAACGACGCGGTCGAGAAGCCGCGCGGCTCGACCAAGCTCGACTGGGAAGTCGAGATCGCCGCCATCATCGGCACCCGCGCCAAGTACGTCTCGGAAGCCGACGCGCTGAACCACGTCGCCGGCTATTGCGTCTGCAACGACGTCTCCGAGCGCGCCTTCCAGATCGAGCGCCTGGGTCAATGGACCAAGGGCAAGTCGCACGACACCTTTGGCCCGGTCGGACCGTGGCTTGCGACCAAGGACGAGATCAAGGAAGTGCAGAACCTGTCGATGTGGCTCGACGTCAACGGCCAGCGCCGCCAGACCGGCTCGACCAAGACCATGATCTTCTCGATGGCCAAGTGCATCTCCTACGTCTCGCAGTTCATGACGCTGCTGCCGGGCGACATCATCACGACAGGCACCCCGCCCGGCGTCGGCCTCGGCATGAATCCGCCGACCTTCCTCAATGTCGGCGACGTCATCACGCTCGGCATTGAGGGCCTCGGCGAGCAGCGCCAGGAGATCGTCGCGGCGTAAGGTTCTCCGACCTCTCCCCGTCATTGCGAGGAGCCCGCGACAAAATTGCGAAGCAATTTTGCGCGGGCGACGAAGCAATCCAGACTATTTCCACAGAGACAGCCTGGATTGCTTCGCTTCGCTCGCAATGACGAAAAATAACTGCCGGTCACCCCGTAGGACATTCCCATGAAACTCTCCTTCTCCGCCGCCTCGCCCTTCGCCCGCAAGGTGCGCATTGCCGCGATCGAGCTCGGGCTGATCGACAAGATCGAACTCACGCCGGCAACCGTCGCGCCGGGCACGGCCAACGAGGACTATTCCAAGATCACGCCGCTGAAGAAGCTGCCGGTGCTGATCACCAATGACGGCGACGTCATTCTGGATTCCTATGTCATCGTCGAATATCTCAACGAGATGGCCGGCGGCAGCCTGATCCCGGACTACGGCCCGCGGCGCTGGAAAGCCAAGACCAATCACTCGCTGATCAACGGCATGCTCGATTCCATGCTGCTGTGCCGCTACGAAAAGATGGTGCGGCCGCAGGGCCTGCAGTGGCAGGCATGGTCGGACGACCACTGGAACCGCGCCTGGACCGGCATGGCGCGCTTCGAGAACATGCCTGACGTTCTGAACGGCCCGTTCGACATCTCCCAGATCGGCCTCGTTTGCGTGCTCGGCTATGCCGACTTCCGTTTCGCCGATTGCGGCTGGCGCAAGGCTTATCCGCAACTCGACGCTTTCCACCAGAAGATGCTGGAGCGGCCCTCCGTGAAGATCTCGGTGCCGCCGGCGGCGTAGCGAAGAGTTGGCGGGAGAATGACGATGCACGATCGGTTCTCCCGTCTCACAAGCTTCAGTGCGAGCCTCGTGCTCGGGCTCTCCGTCTCAGCCACCGATCTACGGGCCGAGAGCGTGACGCCTGGACAACGCCATCAGGCCTGCGGATCACCGTCATGGATCGACGATGGCTGGGAGACCGCCTCGCTCGACAGTGTCGGCATGGACGAGGCGCGGCTTTGCGGCATCGCCGCGCGGCTCGAGCAGCGGGCAACCGCAGTCCATTCGATCGTCGTGGTCAGGCATGGCAAGCTCGTCTTCGAGCAATATTTCCCCGGCTACGACCAGCCGTGGGGACAGCCCGAAGGCCGGCACGAATTCACCGCCACGACCAGGCACGACATGCGCTCGGCAAGCAAGAGCGTGACCTCGCTGCTGGTTGGAATCGCGATCGACCGCAAGCTCATCGCAGGCGTCGACGAGCCCGTTCTGAAATTTTTCCCCGACTACGCAGCAGTGAAGCAGCAGGGATGGGACGCCATCACGCTGCGCCATCTGCTGACGATGTCATCGGGTTTTAAATGGGACGAGGCGCGGGCCTGGACCGATCCGAAAAACGACGAGCCGCATCTCGTCACCGAGCCGGATCCGCTTGGCTATATATTGTCGCGACCGGTCGCAGCATCGCCCGATACGCTGTGGACTTACAGTGGTGGCAGCACAGAGCTGCTCGGCAACATCGTCGAGCGCGCCTCGAAACAACCGCTGGAGGCATTCGCACGCGAGGTGCTGTTCCAGCCGCTCGGCATCACGGATGTCGAATGGAAACCCTATAAGAACGGCAAGATCGCAGCGGCCGCGGGCCTGCGCCTGCGGCCGCGCGATGCGGCAAAGATCGGCCAGCTCGTGCTCAATCGCGGCCAGTGGAACGGCCAGCAAATCGTCTCGGCCGACTGGATCGCACAATCGATCACGCCGCGCTTCCAGGCTGTCGGTTATTTCGGCGGCACGCTGTTCTACGGCTATCAATGGTGGATGGGCCGCTCGCTCGCCGGCGGCAAGGACATCAAATGGGTGGGCGCCTTCGGCTGGGGCGGGCAACGCATCTTCATCGTGCCCGAGCTTGATCTCGTCATGATGACGACCGCCGCGCAATATGGCCAGCCCAAGGAAGGCATGGCCGCGATCGACATCCTCTCCAATATCGTCATTCCATCGGCGCGCGACGCGCACTGACAACAGAGGAAGCGAGCATGAGCCTGAAATACGCGGTCGGCGATCTCACCATCCAGCGCGTCATCGAGCAGGAGACTTCCTTCGTCCCGGCACTGGAGATGCTGCCGGGACTGACGCCCGAGGCCCTTGCCGAGAACCGGGACTGGATGCGCGAGGCGCGGGCGCTGGACGAACAGGACGTGCTGCTGCTGTGCTTCCAGTCCTACGTGGTGAAGACGCCGCACCACACCATTCTGATCGACAGCTGCATCGGCAACGACAAGCCGCGCCCCAATCGGCCGAAATGGAATATGAAGACCGACGACACCTATCTGCGCGAGCTCAACGCCGCCGGGTTTGCGGTCGATGACATCGATTTCGTGATGTGCACGCATCTGCATGTCGATCACGTCGGCTGGAACACGCGGCTGGAGAATGGCCGCTGGGTGCCGACCTTCCCCAGGGCACGCTACGTGTTCGCCAAGCAGGAATTCGACCATTGGTCGGAGCAGAATGCGAAGACGGAGATTCCGCCCTTCGCCGACAGCGTGCTGCCGGTGGTCGAGGCGGGGCGCCACGAGCTGGTCGGCAATGATCACCAGATCGGCGATCACGTCCGTATCCTGCCGACACCGGGCCACACGCCTGGCCACGTCGCCGTCACGATGGGCCGCGGCAAGGACGACGCCGTGTTCTCCGGCGACCTCATGCACTCGCCGCTGCAGACGCTCTATCCGGAGCTGTCGATCAAGTTCGACGTCGATCCGGCCGCTGCTGCAAAAACGCGCCGCGGTTTCCTGGAACGCTATTGCGACACCGACACGCTGTGCTGCACGGCGCATTTCCCGTCACCGTCGGTGGGGAAGATCCGGCGCAAGGGCAACGCGTTCGTGTGCGAGTCGGTTTAGCGAGCTGCCGTAGGGTGGGTTAGCTCTGCGGCTACGCGAAGCGTAGGCGCTGAGCGTAACCCACCTCTTTAGGGTCTACAGGACAGAAGCGGTGGGTTACGCCTTCGGCTAACCCACCCTACGATTCCACCCGAGTGGAGAGATTCGATGGCTGCACTCCCCGACATCCCCCTGCCCGCCGGCATCCGCTCGCGCACTATCGACGGCATCAACGGCTTGCGCATGCATGTGCTGGAAGCCGGCTTCGAGACCAAGGGGCGGCCATGCATCCTCTTGCTGCACGGCTTTCCCGAGCTCGCCTTCTCCTGGCGCAAGGTGATGCCGGCGCTGGCGGCCGCGGGCTACCACGTGATCGCGCCGGACCAGCGCGGCTACGGCCGCACCACGGGATGGACTGCCGACTACGACGGCGATCTCACGCCGTTCTCGCTGCTCAACCTAGTGCGCGACGCGCTCGCCCTGGTGTCGGCGTTCGGCTACAGGCAGGTCGATCTCGCCGGACATGATTTCGGCAGCCCGGTCGCGGCGTGGTGCGCACTGATAAGGCCGGACGTATTTCGTTCGGTGACGTTGATGAGCGCGCCGTTCGGCGGCGCACCGCAGCTGCCCTTCAACACCGTCGATAGCCCGGCGAAGCCTGCGGTCGAAGATCCCGTGCATCGCGAGCTTGCCGCGCTGCCGCGTCCGCGCAAGCACTATCAATGGTACTATTCGACACGCGAAGCGAATAACGACATGCAACGCGCGCCGCAGGGCGTGCATGATTTCCTGCGCGCCTACTATCACCACAAGAGCGCGGACTGGACCGACAACAAGCCCTATCCGCTGAAGTCGTGGTCGGCGGGCGAACTCGCAAAACTGCCGACCTACTACGTGATGGACGCCGGCGAGACCATGGCCGAGACGGTCGCCAAGGAGATGCCTTCGCCCGCCGCGATTGCCGCCAACCAATGGCTGCCGGACAGCGACCTCGCTTTTTACAGCGCCGAATATGGCCGCACCGGATTCCAGGGTGGGCTGCAATGGTATCGCTACGGCACGACGGGCATTCTCAACAGCGAGATGCAGCTGTTCGCCGGGCGGAGCATCGACGTGCCCTCCTGCTTCATCTCGGGCAAGCAGGATTGGGGCACCTATCAGCGCCCTGGCGTGTTCGAGGCGATGCATGGACGCGGTTGCACGAAGATGCTCGGCTGCCATCTCGTCGACGGCGCCGGTCATTGGGTCCAGCAGGAGCAGCCGGCCGAGGTCAGCCGCCTGCTGCTCGACTTCCTGGAGAAGGCAAAAGCCGCCTAATTTGACCCGGGAACCGGGGCGCCCTATATTGTTTAGAATAATTCTAAACTGATGAAACAGGGCCACCGTGAAGACTTTTGCCGAACTGACCGAGCGCGAGGTGCTTGCGGTCGCGATCTCCTCCGAGGAGCAGGACAGCCGCATCTACATGACCTTCGCCGAGGACCTCCGCGAGCGCTATCCGGATACGGCGAAGATCTTCGAGGAGATGGCCGAGGAGGAACGCGGCCACCGGCATCGCCTGCTCAAGCTCTACGAGGAGCGGTTCGGTCCGCATCTGCCGCCGATCCGCCGCGAGGACGTCAAAGGCTTTCTGCGCCGGCGCCCGATCTGGCTGACCAAGAACCTGCCGCTCGACACGATCCGCAAAGAGGTCGAGACCATGGAGCTCGAGGCCGAGCGCTTCTACGCGCGCGCCGCCGAGCAGGCCGAGGATGTCGGCGTGCGCCGCCTGCTCGGCGATCTCGCCGAGGAAGAGAAGCATCACGAGAACCGCGCGGTCGCGCTGACCGACGAGATTCTCAAGCCCGACGTGCGCGCCGAGGAAGACCGCACGCGGCGGCGGATGTTCGTGCTGCAATATGTGCAGCCGGGCCTTGCCGGCCTGATGGACGGCTCGGTCTCGACACTGGCGCCGCTGTTCGCGGCCGCCTTCGCCACGCATCAGAACTGGCAGACTTTTCTCGTCGGCCTCGCCGCCTCGATCGGCGCCGGCATCAGCATGGGCTTTGCGGAGGCGCTCTCCGATGACGGCTCGCTGACCGGGCGCGGCTCGCCCTGGCTGCGCGGCATCACCTGCGGCGCGATGACGACGCTGGGCGGGCTCGGCCACACCGCGCCCTATCTCGTGCCCGACGACTGGGCCAACGCGTTCTGGATCGCGACGGGAATCGCGGGCGTGGTCGTGTTCTTCGAGCTATGGGCGATCGCCTTCATCCGCTCGCGCTACATGGACACGCCGTTCCTGCAGGCCGTGTTCCAGATCGTGCTCGGCGGCGCGATCGTGCTGGCGGTGGGAATCCTGATCGGGGCGGCGTAGCTGCCTCGCATTCAGTGTCACGCCCCTTGTGACATGGCAATCGCCATCAAACGGCGGTTGCGACATTCCGCCAAACTGCGCATCATCCCTCCAGTGAAGCGCGGGAGCATGTCGTGGCGAAATCGGAATGGAGTTTCAAGAGTGCGGTCGAGCTGTCGGCCGCACTCACCGCAAGGAAGGTGTCGGCGGTCGAGCTCACGCAGGATGCGATCGACCGCATCGAACGTCACGACGGCAAGGTCAATGCGATCTGCGTGCGGGATTTCGACCGCGCGCTCGGCGCCGCGCGCGATGCGGACGCGGCACTCGGTCGCGGCGAGCGCAAGCCGCTGCTCGGCCTGCCCATGACCGTGAAGGAATCCTACAACGTCGCCGGCCTGCCGACGACCTGGGGCATTCCCGCCCAGAAGGATTTCATCGCGAAAGAAGACGCCTTGCCCGTCACGCGGGTCAAGGATGCCGGCACCATCGTCATCGGCAAGACCAATGTGCCGCTCGGGCTCAGCGACTGGCAGAGCTACAACGACATCTACGGCACCACCAACAACCCCTACGATCTCGGCCGCACGCCGGGCGGCTCGTCCGGCGGCTCCTCGGCGGCGCTCGCCGCGGGCTATGGCCCGCTGTCGATCGGCTCGGACATCGGCGGTTCGCTGCGCGTGCCGGCGTTCCATTGCGGCATCTACGCCCACAAGCCGACCTTCAACCTCGTCGCGATGCGCGGGCATGTTGCGCCGCCGGCGCCGCCACTGCCATTCGAGCGCGATCTCTCGGTGATCGGCCCGATGGCGCGCAGCGCCGCCGATCTTTCGCTCGTGCTCGACGTGATGGCCGGCCCCGACCCGATCGAAGCAGGCATCGCATACAAGCTCGACCTCCCCGCCGCGCGTCACACCGCATTCGGCGATTTCCGCGTGCTGGTGATCGACACGGATCCGGTCATGCCGACCGACATCGCCGTGCGCGGCAGCATCAACACGCTCGCAGACAATCTCGCCAAGGCCGGCGTGAAGATCGCGCGGAGCAGCCCGCTGCTGCCGGATTTCGCGGCGTCCTCGCGGCTCTATATGCGGATGCTGATGTCGTTCCTCGCCGCAAGTTTTGCGCCTGATATCTATGCCGGTGCCAAGGCAGCCGCGGCCGCGCTCCCCGAGGGCGACAACAGCCTCGCCGCCGAGCGGCTGCGCGGCATCGCGCTGAGCCATCGCGATTGGGTGGCGGCAAATGCCGGGCGCACGCGGCTGCGCGCGCAATGGCGGGAGCTGTTCGAGACCTTCGATGCGGTGATCTGCCCGGTGATGCCGACCGCTGCCTATCCGCACGACCATGCGCCGGACCAGGAAATGCGCCGCATCAAGATCGACGGCAAGGAGCACGTCTATACGGACCAGCTTGCCTGGCCCGGCATCGCGACGCTGCCCGGCCTGCCCTCCACCGCGATCCCGACGGGATTTGCGCCGGATGGCTTGCCGATCGGGGTGCAGATCGTCGGCCCGTGGCTGGAGGATCGGACGCCGCTCAAACTGGCCGAGCTGATCGAGCGCGAGTTTGGCGGGTTCGTGCCGCCGCCTTTGTTCAACGATTAGTTTTTCCATCATTGCGAGCGAAGCGAAGCGATCCAGAATCCTTGCGCGGTGGCGGTCTGGATTGCTTCGTCGCTTCGCTCCTCGCAATGACGGAGTAAAATGGCGGAGGAGGGAAAAGCATCATGAGCCAGGACCTCGAACAGCTCACAGCACTCAACCGCGACTACGTCGCCTCGGTGCAGACCTGTGACGTCAAGCGCTTCGACGAGATCCTGGCGCCGGAGTTCTATTGCTCCAATCCCGACAAGACGCTGGTCGACCGCGCCGCCTTCCTGGAGCAGACCGCGCGGCCGATCGCGATCCGCAATCTGCACGCCTACGACGTCGTGATCCGCATCATGGGCGATTTCGCGATCATCCACGCCGCGACGAGCTACACCACGGCGGATGGGCAGCAGGCGACCGGACGATACACCGATTGCTGGGCGAAGCAGAACGGCAAGTGGCTGGCGGTGTCGGCGCACGTGTCGCGGTGAGCGCTTTCCTGTAGCCCGGATGGAGCGAAGCGAAATCCGGGACAGCTCCATCCGCGACAGAGATCCCGGATTGCGCTTCGCTCCATCCGGGCTACGAACACTGCGCTCGCGTCAGCTATCAAACACAATCACGCTCCGCAGCGTCTTGCCGGCTTTCATGTTGGTGAAGCCCTCGTTGATCTCGCTGAGCTTCAGCTTGGCCGAGATCCAGTCCTCCAGGTGAAGCCGGCCGCGCAGGTAGAAATCGACCAGCCGCGGCATGTCGACGCGAAAGTGGTTCGAGCCCATCGACGAGCCCTGGATCCGGCGCTCGCGCAGGAAGTCAAAACCGTGCAGCTCGATCTTCTGGCCGAACGGGATCATGCCGACGATGGTGGCGGTGCCGCCTGAGGCGAGCATGCCAAAAGCCTGCTCGGCGGTTTCCTTGCGGCCGAGCACCTCGAAGGAGTGATGCACGCCGCCATTGGTGAGGTCGCGCACCTGCTTCACGACGTCGCCGTCGGCGGGACTGATGATGTCGGTGGCGCCGAGCTTGGTCGCGAGCTGGAGCTTTGCCGGATTGCTGTCGATGGCGATGATGCGGCCGGCGCCGGCGATCTGCGCGCCGTTGATCGCGGCCATGCCAACGCCGCCGCAGCCGATCACGGCCACGGTCTCGCCCGCGGTCACCTTCGCCGTGTTCACCACCGCGCCGTAGCCGGTGATGACGCCGCAGCCGATCAGCGCGGCGAGATCGAGCGGCATTTCCTTCCTGATTTTGACGATCGCGTTCTCGTGCACCAGCATCTGCTCGGCGAAGGACGAGAGATTGAGGAACTGGTTCAGCTTCTCCGGCCTGTTCCACTGCATCCGGTTCGACGCGCCGGGCCGCATTTTGACCGTCGTGTCTGTGCAAAGCACCGTGCGGCCGGTAGTGCAATTGTCGCAGGTGCCGCAGAACACAGACAAGCAGGTGACGACGTGGTCGCCCGGCTTCACGTAAGTGACGTCGGAGCCGACCTGCTCGACAATGCCGGCGGATTCGTGGCCGAGCACCGCGGGCAGCGGATGCGGATAAAGGCCTTCCATGAAGTGCAGATCGGAGTGGCAGAGGCCGGCGACGGCGGTGCGGATCAGGACCTCGCGCGGACCGGGCTTCGGCAGGCTGACATCCTCGATGACCAGCGGCTTGTTGACTTCATAAAGGACGGCGGCCTTCATCGAGCACTCCCTATCGCGTTTTTTGTTTGATCGTGGAGTGCAGCCTACGCTGCCAGAACCAGTTCGCCAACCTCGCTCATGCCGGCATCCCGATCGCCAAGCAGCAGCGCCGCGATCTTCGCTTGCGCCGCATTTTCCGTCAGCCGGAACGGATCGCTCGGCGCCACGCGATGATCGATCACCAGCCGCGACAGCAGCAGCCGGCGCGCGTCGCCGCGCATCGCGTGGATGCGATGCGCTTCCCAGGCGAGCGCGACCGCGCTCGCGACATGATAGAGCAGGCTGGTGGCGCGCCGCGCGTCGGCCTCGTTCTCGGATGAAGCTGCGACCTCGCGCGCAAAGCCGACCGCGCGATCGACGAGGCCGCGCAAAGTGTCGCGCCAGGCCTGCGACACCGAGGCACTGTCGTCGAGCCGGGCATGCAGATCGGCTGATAGCGCGGATTCCGCGCCATGGCGGCCAACCGCGCGCCGGAGCGCGTCGATGGCGACGATGTTGCCGGTGCCCTCCCAGACCGAACCGAGATGCGCATCGCGCAGCAGGCGTGGCGTGGCGAATTCCTCGATATAGCCGATGCCGCCGCGCATCTCGAGCGCATCGCCGCAGACTTTTCGCGCATCGCGCGTGGCACGGAATTTCAAGGTCGGCGTCAGGATACGCAGCAGCGCCGCCGCATCCTGGCTACCGGCCTCGGCGCGGTCGAGCGCGTCGGCGGTGAGAAAGCTCATCGACAGCGCCTGCTCGACCGGCAGCATGATCTTCAGCATCTGCCGGCGGCCGAGCGGCAGATCGATGATGCGGTTGCCGAACACGACACGGTTCCTCGCCACCGTCATGGCGTCATGATAGGCGCGGCGCATCAGCGCGGTCGACTTGACGCCGTTGGAGAGCCGCGAGGAATTCACCATCTCCGCCATCTGCACGAAGCCGCGGTCGAGCTTGCCGACCGCATAGGCGATCGCGCCTTCGAGCTTGATCTCGCCCGACGCCATCGAGCGCGTGCCTAGCTTGTCCTTCAGGCGCACGATCCGGTAGTGGTTCTGCGAGCCGTCGTCGAGGAAGCGCGGCATCAGGAACAGACCGACGCCGCGCGTGCCGGGACCGGCGCCTTCGGGACGCGCCAGCAGCATCACCACCTTGGCGTCCGCATTCGAGCAGAACCATTTCTCGCCAGTGAGGCGCCAATGGTCGCCCTCCTGCACCGCGCGCGTGGTCAGCGTGCCGACGTCGGAGCCGCCCTCCTTCTCGGTCATGAACTGGCCGCCTTGCGTCAGCTTGCTCATGTCGGTCGAGGTCAGGCCGTCCAAATATTTTGCCTTCAGCGCGTCGTCACCAAAATTCGCGAGCAGCTTGGCGCAGCCATCGGTGACGTTGATCGGACAGCCCATGCCGAACTCGGTCTGGTTGAACAGAAAGGTGAAGGCGTGTTTTGCCACGACCGGATATTTGTCCGGCCAGCCCATGATGCCCTTGCGGATCGAGAGCGCGTGGATACCGAACTCGCCGAACGCCGCGTTCTCCAACTCGCGATAGGCCGGGTGATATTCGATCCACTGCACGTCGCGGCCGAACTTGTCGCGCTGATGCAGCACCGGCGTGTGCCGGTCGGCGAGCCGCGCGCATTCGTCGAGACGGCCGCCGGCAAGCTCGCCGAGGCGATCGAGATGCGGCTCGATGTGACGGAACAAATTCTCCGGCAGCTGGATGCGCAACAGATCCGTCAGCGCCTGATCGGCTCGGTAGAAATTCATGCCAGAGGTGTCGGGCGCCAGCAGGCCGGAGGGTGCGGCCGCGACATTTTTCGCCTCTGCTGTGACCGGCTTGTGCATGATCGTCCTCTTCGTTTCCGTCCCGCGAACATTTTGCGCTGTTTTGGCGCTTGCCGCGTTGAATGATGTCGATCATGCTCCAGTCGCGGATAGCGATAAAGCCGCAAATTGTCAGGGAGGCATGAGCGCCGTGAAGGAGCAATTCGCTCTGCGGAATTGTGACCAGCCCGGCTGGTTGTCCGCGCGGCGGATGCCTAGATCAACGGTTTCCCGTCTCCGAGAGATCACCCCAGAGATCACATCATGGAACACCCGAAATACAAGATCGCGCTCATCGTCGGCGCCGGCGAGGGATTAAGCGCCTCGCTGGCGCGGCTGCTGTCGAAGCGAGGCATCCGCGTCGCGCTGTCCGCGCGAAAAATCGAGAAGCTCGGCGCGCTCTGCAGCGAGACCGGCGCCAAGGCCTATGCCTGCAACGCCACCGACCCCGAGGAAGTCGAGCGGCTGTTCGGCCTGGTCGAACGCGAGATTGGTACGCCCGACCTCGTCGTCTACAATGCCAGCGGCCGCACCCGCGGACCGTTCGTCGATCTCGTTCCAGCCGACGTCGCGAATGCGATCGCGGTCAGCGCCTATGGCGGCTTCCTGGTGGCGCAGCAGGCGGCGAAGCGCATGCTGCCGAACAAGCACGGAGCGATCCTGTTCACCGGTGCCTCCGCCAGCGTCAAGGGCTATGCGCAATCGGCCTCGTTCGCGATGGGCAAGTTCGCGCTCCGTGGCCTCGCGCAGAGCCTCGCGCGCGAACTCTCGCCGCAGGGCATCCACATCGCGCATTTCGTCATCGACGGCGGCATCCGCAGCGCCACGCGAACCGAGCCGGAAGACAAGCCGGATTCGATGCTCGATCCCGATGCGATCGCGGAGAGCTATTGGAACGTCTTGCAGCAGCCGCGCAGCGCCTGGAGCTGGGAGCTCGAGCTGCGACCCTGGGTGGAGAAGTTTTGAGGACGATAACGTAACAACAACCGTCATTGCGAGGAGCGAAGCGACGAAGCAATCCAGACTATTTCCGCGGTGACGGTCTGGATTGCTTCGCTTCGCTCGCAATGACGAAAGAAAGGGAGCGACATGACCACGGAAACCACCATCGACACCGGCACCAACGAACTCCTCTGCGTCATCCGCGACCGCGTCACAATCATCACGCTGAACCGGCCGGAGGCACGCAATTCGCTGTCGGACACGCTGACGCCGGCGCTGCGCACGATGATCCGTGCCTGCGGCGAGAACCCCGGTGTCGGCGCGCTGCTGCTCACCGGCGCGGGCGAAGCCTTTTGCGCCGGCGGCAACGTCAAGGGCATGGGCGCGCATCGCGATCCCAAAAAGCTCGAAATGTCCTTTGACGACAAGGTCGCCGATCTGCAGGAGCGCCAGCGGCTGCTCACCGGTGCGTTGGTGTCGGTGCGCAAGCCGACCATCGCCGCCCTGCCCGGCCCCGCGGTCGGCGCCGGGCTCGCCATCGCCATGGCCTGCGACATCCGCATCGCCGCGCAATCGGCCTTCGTCGCCACCGGCTATGCCCGCATCGCGCTGTCAGGCGATTACGGCATCGCCTGGCTGCTGACGCGCCTGGTCGGCACCGCGCGAGCACGCGAGCTGCTGTTCACCGGCGACCGCGTCGACGCCGCCCGCGCCGAAACCATCGGCCTCGTCAACCGCGTCGTGCCCGACGACAAGCTCCAAGCCGAGGCCTTCGCTCTGGCAAAATCGCTCGCCGAAGGCCCGCGCCTCGCGCTGCGCTACATGAAGGACAATCTCGACGAGGCCGTGCTGTTCGACTTCGAAACGGCCAGGGATCACGAGGCCGAGCGGCTGATACGCCTGACGACAACCGCCGACCATAAAGAGGCGGTACAGGCCTTCATCGAGAAGCGCAAGGCGGTGTTCACCGGGAGATAGTGAGTCATCCGTAGCCCGGATGGAGCAAAGCGAAATCCGGGGCCGCTTGCGAGCGTGGCACGAATCCCGGATTGCGCTCCGCTCCATCCGGGCTACGCAGTATCGACCATCAGATCATTCCATAGAGTAGGTACCCCATTTTCAGGAGCGCTGAATGAATTGGTCTGAGGTGGTACGGAAGGCCGCAATCCTGGCGGAGAAGACCGGCTACGTTACTTTCGATCAGCTGAACGAGTTGATGCCGTCCACCGAGATAGAACCGGAAGACATCGAAGCCGTGCTCACCGCTCTCAGCGACCGCGGTATTTGGATCGAGGAAGAATAGGTCAGCGCTGTCCTTTCCGGAGCCCTATCGTAGCCCGGATGGAGCAAAGCGAAATCCGGGAAAGCCCTCTTGTGGCACGAGCCCCGGATTGCGCTTCGCTCCATCCGGGCTACGCGGCTAGCATCGAGGGCGAACGCGTCAATCGGTCCGGCGCACCTCGGCCTCATGCTTGATGCGAGCCATTTCGTCGGGCTTGTTCAGGAGCTCCAGCTGCCTGCTATCGAGTGGCCCAAGGCCGCACGCTCCCAATACGGCATCGATTCGGCCCCGATAAACCACCGGCCCGCCGGAAGACTCGACCGCCTTCGATGGATCGGCGAATTTGTTCTGATAAGCTGCAACGGCAACTGTCTTGCCGACGGGCCACACCGACTTGGACAGCTTGCCGATGCAACTGGCATCACACCATTCGCTTCGGATGACAAAGGCCCTGCGGTCCCGCGGCTTTGTAAATAATTGCCCCTTCAGGATTTCGACGCGGTCGAAGACCAGGAGGCTCAAAGGGACATTCGTCTTGCGCAGGTCCGAGAGATAGCGCGCGGAGGCGACGCGCCCGCGAAATATGATCGGCGCCTGCTCCAGCGCATAGACGTTGAAGCGATCCCGCTCGTCGCGACGTTGCTGCCCGGGCGAGATTTCTTCGCCCTCCGCCGGTCGAGACCAGACGTAGGCCGGGATTGCACAATCCAGCGCCCTCACCGTCCCCGGGCAAGCCAACACGCTGATCGACGTCAATGCGAGAATGATGGTGCGCATCTGATGAGTGGCTCCCCCGCCGGGCGGCCCGGCCGATTGCTTCCGCACCGCCAAAAACCGCCTCCAAGTTTGACAATCAGCGTCATGTCATTTTCGTGACACGACCGGCCCGGTCTCGCCGCGCGCAAAATCCACGAACGCCCGCAGCGCCGCGGGCAGCTGTCGGCGGCTGGGGTAGTACAGGAAGAAGCCGGGATAGGCCGGGCACCAATCGGCGAGCACGCGCACCAGCTTGCGTTTGGCCAGCAGCGCTTCGACCTGGGCCTCGAACACATAGGCGAGACCGACGCCGTCGAGTGCGGCATCGACCATCAGGTCCTGGTCGTTCATCGTCAGCGGGCCGGCGACGTCGATGGTAAGCTCGATGCCGCCGCGCTCGAATTCCCAGTGGTAGAGCGCGCCCGAGGTGAAGCGGTAGCGGATGCAGGGCAGGCCTTTCAGATCGCGCGGCGTGGCCGGCGGCTTGTGCGTCCTGACGAAGGCGGGCGCGCCGACGACGGCAAAGCGGTGGCGCGGGCCGATCGGCACCGCGATCATGTCGGCGGCGATGGTCTCGCCGAAGCGGACGCCGGCGTCGAAGCCGGCGGCGACCATGTCGATCAGGGCGTCGTTGATGACGAGTTCGACGCTGACGTCGGGGAACGCCTTCAGGAAGCGCGTCACGATCGGGAGCAGCACGAGCTGGGCCGACTGGCGCGCCGCGGTGAAGCGCAGCGTGCCGGCGGGCTTGCCGCGGAAATTGTTGAGGTCCTCGAGCGCGTCGTCGATATCCCGAAACGCGGGCGTGATGCGGGCGAAAAGCCGCTCGCCGGCTTCAGTGAGCGCGACGCTGCGGGTGGTGCGGTTCACGAGCCGCAGGCCCAGCCGCTCCTCGACATTGCGCAAAGCATGAGACAGCGCAGACGGCGTGACGCCGAGCTCGGTCGCCGCCGCGCGAAAGCTGCGGTGGCGGGCGATGACGAGGAAGGTTGCGAGGTCGGACGGGTCGATCCGCATTGATGAATTTTTATCAATAGCCCACCGAATACATAGCGGATTATCTCAGCTATGGCGAGCCGCTACACCTTGTCCATCGGCTTCGGCCATCGCCGGGCCTCGACAAGGAAAGGGCAACATCATGCGTGTCTGGTTCATCACAGGAGCATCCCGCGGATTTGGTGCATTGATCGCCGAAGCAGCCTTGAAGGCCGGTGATGCCGTTGTCGCGACCGCGCGCGATCCTTCGACCGTCACCGCGCGGCTCGGCGATCAGAAGCGGCTGCTCGCCACCCGGCTCGACGTCACAAGCGAGACCGAGGCGCATGAGGCCGCGGGACAGGCGGTGAAGAAGTTCGGGCGCATCGACATCCTCGTTAACAATGCCGGCTATGGCCTGTTGGGCGCGATCGAGGAAGCCAGCGACGCTGAGACGCAAAAGCTGTTCGGCACGAACGTGTTCGGCCTGCTCAGCGTCACCCGCGCGGTGCTGCCGCATATGCGGCTGCAGCGTTCGGGCCACGTCATCAACATCTCGTCGGTCGGCGGCTACGCGGGCTTTCCCGGCTGGGGCGTCTATGGCGCGACCAAATTCGCGGTCGAAGGCCTCACCGAAGCGCTGGCCGGCGAAGTCGCCCCGCTCGGCATCAAGGTCACCGTGGTCGAACCGGGCTTCTTCCGCACCGATTTCCTCGACGAGAGCTCGCTGTCGCGCACCGCGCAGGTGATCGACGATTATCACGAGAGCGTCGGCAAGACCCGCGCGCATGCGGCCGACGTCAATGGCGGCCAGCGCGGCGATCCACGCAAGCTGGCGCAGGCCTTCCTCAAGCTGGTGGATGCCCAAAACCCGCCGCTGCGGCTGCCGCTCGGCAGCGACACGGTGGAGCGGATCGAGGCGAAGAACATCTTCGTTGCCAGAGAGCTGGCAGGCTGGCGGACGGTCGCGACCTCGACCGATTTCACCGACGACGATGCCAACTGAAGGGCAAAAAAATGCCCGGCTCTGGTTGGACCAGGCCGGGCTCGGAGTGGTGTCAGGCCGAGGCTGAGGGGTTTTCGGCCAGACGGGAAAGAGCGGCGAGGCGCCAGCTCGCGCAGGGAATGTCCTTTGGCGCGACGTGGATCTCCTTGTCGAAGCGCACCAGCTTCCAATCATCGGGATGGTTGACGAAGGCGAAGCCGGATTTGCGTGCGAGCGAGATCATGGTTTCGTTGGAACGCAGCGTGTCGCCGAACATGTGCTCGGCACCGAGCGCGGCAGCGCGGCATTCGAGATTCTTCATCAGCGCGGTGGCGATGCCATGGCCCTGCCAGCGGTCGTCGACGGACAGGCCGAACTCGAGCGTCGAGGTCTCGGCGTGGAACGCGTAGCGCGCTTCGGCGACGATGGTCTCGAAGCCGTCGATGCCCTTGGTCGCGACCACGGTGAAACGTTCGCGCTCGCCGACCTGCAGGAAGTCGCGCAGCAGGCCGTAGGGCAACTCGCTGATCGCGCCGAAGAAACGGTTGTAGCGAGAACGGGTCGAGAGCGAGCGGAAGTAGTGCTGAAGCTCCTCGGTGTCGCGCGGCTCGACGAAACGGACGTTGATCGTCTCGCCGTCGCGGGTGCGCAGCATATCCGAATATTGCTTCAGGTCTTCCAGGCGAAGGGTGCTCATGACACGTGACCTAGACAAAGGGACCGCCGGCGCCCCTGTGATCAGGCGGCGCCGGCCTGGCGGCCAATCAGGCCCGCCAGAACGGTTTGTCGGCCTCGTAGGCGATGTCGGTCCAGGACAGGCCGACGTCATGAAGATCGCGGGCCGTCCAGTTGGTCAGTTCGCGGCGGGTCCGGTAGCGCTCGTGCCAGACGTGAAGCGTCTCGCCGATCTGCTGAATCAGACCCGGCACATGATGATTTGTCATCGAATTGTGGGTCAACGTAGACATTTTCAGCTCCTTGAGCTAACTTGACTGCTAATATCTGCTTCTGAGTGCACTGCGACAAACGACAATTTGTACCCGTTCGCATGAATTAAACTCATGCATCCTGCTGCCAAATGACTGCCAGATTGCCTTCCCTGAACGGATTGCGGGCCTTTGAGGCCGCCGCGCGCCATCTCAGCTTCACGCTGGCGGCGAGCGAGCTGAACGTGACCCAGACCGCGATCAGCCATCAGATCCGCCGCCTCGAGGAAGAGCTCGGCATCCGCCTGTTCATCCGGCAGAACCGCGCGCTGGCGCTGACGCCGGAGGCGCGCGACTACCTCCCGGGCGTCCGTGCCGCCTTCAACGACCTTCGCCTCGCCACCGACCGGCTGCTGCGCAAGGACGACGACAAGGTGCTGACGGTCTCGACGCTGGCCTCGCTCGCCGCGAAATGGCTGCTGCCGCGGCTGACCGATTTCCAGGAACAGCACCCCGGCATCGACGTCCGCATCACGACTTCGACGAGCCTGGTCGATTTCCAGCGCGACAATGTCGATGCCGCGATCCGCTACGGCCGCGGCCAATGGCCGGGCCTGCGCGCCGACTGGCTGATGGCGGATGAGCTGTTCCCGGTGTGCAGCCCGTCGCTGCTGCGCGGCGACAAGCCGCTGCGCCAGCCCGAGGATCTGAAGGGCTATCCGCTGCTGCACACCTCGAACGCCAACAGCGACGACTGGCGGCTGTGGCTGACGGCGGCGGGCCTGCCGTCCGACATCGCGCGGCAGCCGGGCATCACCTTCGACATGATCTTCATGACCATCCAGGCCGCGATCGACGGCATCGGCGTGGCGATGGGCCGGACCTCCTACGTCCAGGACGATATCGCCAAGGGGCGGCTGGTGGTCCCCTTCAAGATCGCGCTGCCGGCCGATGCCGGCTTCTACATGGTGGCGCCGGAGGGCCGCCGCGAAGCGCCGAAGCTGGCCGCCTTCCGCCAATGGCTAATCGCTGCAACGCAAAATAAAGCCTGAAAAATCATCATCTTCCGCGGCAAATTCAATTGACTCGCAGCGCCCCGCGCGAGAAGGGGTAAGGCAGATTGTCGCAGCATCAATCTGTCGCCTTGCCGTGAAAATGAGTTCCGGTCCGGCCACGCCTTCCAGGGGAGCAACGTCATGGCTGGACCAGCAACCAATCCGCCCGAGATCAAGTCGCGCATCGGCGCGATCCTGCGCGCCACGTCAGGCAATTTCCTCGAGCAGTTCGACTTCTTCCTGTTCGGCTTCTATGCCGCCGCCATCGGCAAGGCGTTCTTCCCCTCCAGCAACGAGACGGCGTCCCTGCTCAACACGTTCGGCGTGTTCTGGCTCGGCGCCTTGATGCGCCCCGTCGGCGCGATCGTGCTCGGGGCCTATATCGACCGCATCGGCCGCCGCCAGGGCCTGATCGTCACGCTCGGCATCATGGCCTTCGGCACCGTCGTGATCGCGTTCTGCCCGAGCTATGCGACCATCGGCATCGCCGCGCCCATCATCGTGCTGATCGGCCGCCTGCTGCAGGGCTTTTCAGCCGGCGTCGAGCTCGGCGGCGTGTCGGTGTATCTTGCGGAGATCGCCACGCCCGGCAACCGCGGCTTCTACACCTCGTTCCAGTCGTCGAGCCAGCAGGTCGCGATCTTCGTGGCCTCGATCCTCGGCTACATCCTCTCCGAGGTGATGCCGGCCGACACCGTCGCTTCCTGGGGCTGGCGCATTCCGTTCTTCGTCGGCTGCCTGATCATTCCCTTGATCTTCTTCCTGCGGCGGACTCTGGAGGAGACGCCGGCGTTCCTCGCGATGAAGAAGCATCCGACCGCGAGCGAAGTGTTCGCCTCCGCGCTCGCCAACTGGCGCATCGTCATCCTCGGCATGATGATCGCGATCCTGACCACGACGACGTTCTACTTCGTCACCGTCTACACCCCGACCTTCGGCAAGACCGTGCTGAAACTGTCGACGCAGGACGCCCTGCTGGTGACGCTGCTGGTCGCCGTCACCAACTTCATCTGGAATCCGGTCGGCGGCGCGCTGTCCGACCGCATCGGCCGTAAGCCGGTGCTGATCGGCATCGCCACCCTGGCGCTGCTCACCGCCTATCCGGCGCTGAGCTGGCTCGTCGCCGCGCCGACCTTCGGCAAGCTCCTCGCCGTCGAGATGATGTTCTCGTTCTATTTCGGCATGTACAGCGGCACCATGCTCGGCGCGCTCGTCGAGATCGTCCCGGCACATGTGCGCACGACCTGCTTCTCGCTGGCCTTCGCGCTCGCGGCTGCCCTGTTCGGCACCTTCACGCCGTTCGCCTCGACCTGGTTGATCGAGCAGACCGGCAACAAGGCCATGCCCGGCGCGTGGCTGATGTTCGCAGCCGCGCTCGGCATCATCGCCGCGATGATCGTCTATCGTGGCGGCGGCAAGGCGGTGCCGACCTATGATACGGCGGCGGAGCCGGTCGCGGGGCATTGATGTTCGGTCTTCACCTCTCCCCGCCTGCGGGGAGAGGTCGGATCGCTCTTGCGATCCGGGTGAGGGGGTACAGGTCTCTTGGCCATCTCACGTGCGGAGAGAGGCCCCTCACCCCAACCCTCTCAGCGCGAGCGAAGCTCGTCGCGGCCCCGTAAGAACGGGGCGAGGGGAGCGCACTGCCGGTGCAGCGAAGACCTACAGCTCCACCACCACGTAATCGCTTTCGACCCGGACCGGGATCGTCTCGGCGACATACGGCCCCTTCACCACGCTTGCGCCCGGCTCGACATGGGCCGGATAGGCCTTTACGCGGAAGCGGCGGGGGTCGCAGTACGACTGCCCGGTGCGGATGTCGAACTCCCAGCCGTGCCAGGGACAGCGGATGATCTCGCCCAGCTTGGTGTATTCGATCTCGCCGGGATCACTCGATTGCGCGAGCCCGATCAGCGGACCCTCGCACAGCGCCGCGCCCTGATGCGGGCAGCGGTTCATCAGGCCGAAATATTCGCCCTTGATGTTGAAGACCGCGATCGGCCGTCCGTCGATCTCCAGAAATTTTCGCGTACCGGGCGGAAGCTCATCGACCGCGCCAATCACATGCCGCGCCATCAAGCGATTCCATAAAGCTTGCGCGCATTGCCGAGATAAAACGCCTCGCGATTGGTTTCGCTCACGCCAGCCGGCAGCACGCGTGACGGCTCGTCATAATCCCAATGCGGATAGTCGGTCGCGAACAGCAGACGGTCCCAGCCGATCCATTTGATGACGTCGAACAGATCCTCGCGTCTTTCAGGATCTTCCATGGGTTGCGTCGTCCACCACACCTGCTCGCGGATATATTCGGACGGCGGCCGCTTCACATGCGGCACCTCGCTGCGCAGCCGCTGCCAGGCCTTGTCGAGCCGCCACGCCAGCGACGGCGCCCAGCCGAAACCGGCCTCGATCATCACCATCTTCAGTTTCGGGAAGCGCTCGAACACGCCTTCCAACACGAGGCTCGCCAGCGCCGATTGCTGGCACTGCGAATGGCCCACCATCTCCTCGATGTAATAGGACGGCCAGCCCGACGGCGTGATCGGATTGCCGCCGAAGCCGAAGGCGTGCACGCCGACGGGAAGTCTCGCCTCTTCCGCGGCCTGATAGATCGGCCAGTAGCGGCGCTGGCCGAGCGGCTCGACATTGCGGCTCAGCAGCAGCACCTGCACGAAGTTCTTGTCGCCGGCGCGTTCGCGGATCTCGGCGGCGGCCGACAGCCCGTCCTCATTGCCGACGACGATCGACGCCTTCAGCCGCTTGTCCCTGCTGGTCCATTTGTCGATCTGCCAATCGTTGATGGCCGAGCATAGCGCCGCCGAGAGCTCGTGATTGCGGATGCCCTGGCCCGTATTGAGCGGATTGAGCACGCCGAGCTGCACATTGTTGGGATCGAGCAGCTGCTGCTGCATGAAGGAGAGTGAGGAACCCTGCGGGCCGCCTTCCGGCGGATAGGCGTCGCGGCGCGAGGCGTTGGGCTGGGCTTTCGGATAGGGCGGGCCTTCCATCATGCCCTGATAGGCATGGACGCCATAAACCTCGAGATGATGCTGCCAGCGTTTGGCCAGATACGGGTAAAGCTCGGTCCGGGTCGCGCGTGCCGGGTGGATGTCGCAGTCCGCGATCGCGGTCTTGGTGGTCAGTGGGGAAGCAGCCTCGGTGCCTTCGCGGAACTGTATATTCATCGCCTTGCCTCCTTTGGCAGCGGGCTCACGTCAGTCGGGGATAGGTTGCATGTGGATTGTCGATCATGATCTTGCGCACGAGATCGGGGGACAGACCTTGAGGCAGCGCATCCTGGCCGTCGAACTGCCAGTGCGGATAGTCTGTGGAGAATAGGACCAATTCATCCGACTGCATATGATCAAACAGGCGAATTAATGTCGCTTCATCCGGCGGTGCATCAAAAGGCTGTAAAGAGAAGCGGATGTTGCTTCGCACAATCTCGAGCGGGGCGCGATCGACCCAGGGCGTCTCCATTCGCACCCCGCGCCAGAATTTGTGAAGTCGCCAGAGATAGGGCGAGATCCAGGAGACGCCGGATTCCAGCATCACCATTTTCAACCGCGGATATTTGGCGAACACGCCCTCGACGATCAGGCTGGTGAGCTGGGTCTGGAACGCCTGGGCCTGACCGACATAATCCTCGATGTGGTAGGAACCCCAACCCACCGCAGTCGGCGGATTGTGATAGGCGGAACCGGCGTGGATGCCGATGGGAAGGTCGAGCCGTTCCGCGGCCTCGTAGATCGGCCACAGTGCGCGCTTGCCGAGCGGCGTGTCGCCCATGACGAGCATCAGCACCTGGACGAAGCGCCGGTCCTGCGCGCAGCGCTCGATCTCGGCGACGGCTTTCTCGACGCTCTGCGTCGGGATCACGATCGAACCACGCAGCCGTGAATCGCGATCGAGCCATTCCTTTGCAAGCCACTCATTCAGTGCGCGGCAGAAGGCGGCCTGCATGTCCTCGGAAAACACCATCTGTACGCCGTAGAGCGGGTTGCAGATGGCGTAACTGAGCTGGAAGGGATCGAGCACATGGCGCTGCATGTCCTCGAGACTCTCGCCGGGTTTTCCCTTTTCGGGACGCCAGTCGGGGCGCGCCACGATCGGAGAATTCTTCGGATAGGATTGCGAGGCGAGATCGACCATGCCGCGCGTCGTCACCTGATCGCGCCAATAGTCGTTCAGGTAGGGCAGCAGGCTGGTCAGATGCGGCACGGCCGGTTGCACATCGCAATCCACCCCACCGGCGATCAGGGACGCCATGACGTCTCCCTTCTCACGTTTCCTCGTTCGTCTTCTCGCGGGCGGCGCTTGGGCCGTTTCTTGGCCGCTTCTTGGCCGCTCCGCCTTGCCTGCCATTCAAGCAGGCCTGCCCGTCGCCCGCAACTCGGCCAAGGCCACTGTCATATGCTAGGAAGGCTGAGCTCAGTTGCGAAGGAACAGGGGTGTTGCGGATGAAAGAGCTCGTCGGCATTGCGGAACAGGTCGCGGCGAAACTGATGGCGCGCAAACAGACCATTGCGGTCGCGGAATCCTCGACCGGCGGCCTGATCGCGGCGAGCCTGCTCGCGGTGCCCGGCGCCTCCGCCTATTTCCTCGGCGGCGCAGTGGTCTACACCCGCGATGCCCGGCGCGTCCTGATGGATATTTCGGATGAAGGAATGAAGGGCTTTCGTTCGTCCTCGGAGCCCTACGCAAAGCTGCTCGCCGACCAGATGCGCGGCCGCTTCAGCTCCGACTGGGGCCTGTCGGAGACCGGTGCCGCCGGCCCCACCGGCAATCGCTACGGCGACGCCGCCGGCCATAGCTGCATGGCGGTCGCAGGCCCCGCTACCGAGGTGATGACGCTGGAGACCGGAGGCAATGACCGGCTCGCGAATATGCAGGTGTTCGCGGCGACGGCGTTGAAGCTGTTGCTGCGGAATCTGGAGCGATGAACGCCCTCCTTGTCGCGATCCTGCTTGCCCTTGGGATAACGACGGCGCAGGCCGCCGGGGTCAGAAACTTCGACATTCCCGCCGGTCCGGCGGGGCCGGCCATCCGATTGCTGGTCTGGACTCCGTGTGCAGAGCCGCCTCAGGAGATGGATGCGCGTGGCGCCACCTTCTTCGCGGTGCCCGGATGTCCAGTCACCGGAGAAAAACTTCCGCTCATCGTGATGTCGCACGGCCGGCGAGGTTGGTTCGGCGGTCATCACGACACGGCGGCGGCGTTGGCGGACGCTGGATTCGTCGTGGCTGCGCTCAATCACCCCGGCGACACCTGGCGTGACACCAGCCGCACCGACAGTCTATCGGTTCTGGTCGAGCGCCCCACGGATATGAAGCGGCTGATCGACTACATGCTGGACGGGTGGCCGGACGCGTCCCGCATCGATCCCCAGCGCATCGGGCTCTACGGGTTTTCGTTCGGTGGCTACACCGGCCTTGCCGTCATCGGCGGCACCCCCGATCTGCGCAAGGGATTGCCGAACTGCGAGACGTCCAGCCTGAAGGCGTGCAAGCAACTCGAAAACGGCGAGCTTCCCGATCAGCCGGTGAGCCATGACCCGCGCGTCAAGGCCGCCGTCATCATCGATCCCTATCCCGTATTCGTCTTCGCTGAGGAGAATCTGAAAGGGATCACGGCGTCGGTTCAATTGTGGAGCTCTGACCCCGCGCAGAGTGCCGATGGTCTATCCGGATGCTGTGCGGCAGCGATCAATCAGAGACTTCCGGTCAAGCCGGACTACCATTTCGTGGAGAATGCGAAGCATTTTTCCTTCCTCGCGACCTGCACCCCAAAGGACGCCCAGGAGGCTCCGGCGGTCTGCACCGATGCGCCGGGTTTTGACCGCGTCGATTTCCATCGACGGCTTCACGCAGATGTCGCTGCATTCTTCCGTAAGCATTTCGCCGAAAACGCCAAGCCTTGACGCGGCCCTCAGCCCGCCGCTGCCCTGCCTAGAAACAGGACAAGCCGTTACCGGGCTCGCGACAGAGTTTTGCGCGCACCTCGACGATATCGATGTCGTACTTCCCGGCTCTCCGCTTGCGCGAGGCGTAGGCCGAGTCAGCGCTGTCCATTGAAAGCAGGTTGAGCTGCTTCTTGGTCGCCGCGCTGCACATCAGAGCAGCGTTGCCGTCGAGATATCTCGACTGGGCCCAAAGCTCCTGCCGGCTGAGCTCCGCGAATGGCCCCAGACGCAATTGCATTTCGATCGCCGCGATCTCCGCGTCGCTCGCCTGCGTCCGGGCAACACCCTTCATCTTGCGTTCGAAGCCGTTGGCGATCGCCGCCCCATGTGCCGCGCCAAGATCCGCAACCTCTTGTGCTGCGTCCGCAAACTCACCGCGCTGGGAACCCGCCAAGAGATAGGACTTGCAAGCCAATGGGTCGCTCGCGAGCTTCAGGAGAGTCGCCAGCTCCGCCCGGTCCAGGGCATTGATGTGCTCGTCGTCGGCATAGACTTCCATCTCGCTCGCCAGGATCATGTTGAGCACACCATTGGCGGCGGGCCATCCGCCCTCGTTGAAGGCCTCTTCGGTCTCCCGAAGGAAGACCGCCCTGAGCGCAGGATCGCTGCGGGCAATCGAGGCGGCCAAAGGAAAGCGCGCGATGTTCTGATCGAAATCACGCGCAAACGCGCTCGGCCCGACGAGATTCGCATAGGCCAGGTTTCCGGCCAGCAGGGCGACGACGATGAGCAGCAGGACTGATCTTCTGGTCATGTGAAAGCTTGGGGTGGGTGACCGCGAGACATCATTTCACGCCGCGTCGCCGCCATCCATTGCAACTACAGGCTGCCCTTAATGAATCCTTTCGCAGCCCAGGTTAAGTTGCGGGCACGCCCCTCTATCTCGCCAAATGCCGCATGAAAATCCGCACGACATAGCCTTTGAACCGCGGCGCCTCGTCGTAAAGATCCGACGCGATCCGTTCGATGGTCTCGCGCAGCGACGTGAACTGCGCCTGCCGCGCACTGCTCTCGGTGCCCTGCATGCCCGCAAGCTCGTCCATCGCGGCATCGCTGATCTGGCACTGCACGACCTCATCCTCACGCATCATCGTGAAGCGAAAGGCCAGCCGTTCAAGGTCGTGGCCGATGATCCTGTCGCGCGTCAGCGGCATCCAATTGTCCCGTTCGCGCCCCCGAACGGGACAATGCTGAAAATCTGACGCTTTGTCACCATCCGCGCCGGGCGACATCGCTGTCATGCGATGTTCATCAACAGCGCGCTTCCGTCAGCCCGACCCGGCTCAGACGTCAGTAAGCGAGCGCCGTTCCGGTCGGCTTGTCGAGTGCTGCGGCCAGCGATCGATACTCCTCGCAATCCGTCCCGCAGATCGCGGCAATCCGGCCGAGATGATAGAGCGCCTGCTCGCGGTTGCCCCGCTCGAGCTGCCACAGCCCGTAATACTGCCACGTCAGCACGTGGTTCGGATCTGCCTTCAGCGCGCGCTCGTACCAGACCTGCGACTGCTTGTAATCGCCGAGCTTGCGGTAGGAGTAGCCGATGAGGTTGGCGACATTCGGATGGTCGTCACGGCCAAGCGATTTCAGTTGCGCGATCGCGGTCGCATAATCGTTGCGCTCGTAGATGGTGTCATAGGCGACACGGTAGCCGGCCGCGAAGGCGGGATCGTCGAGACTGGACTGGTTGTTCGGCTTCTTGCCTTTCTGTGTTGCCTTGGTGCCCCAGCGCCTCGGGTAGACAGGCTGCGGCTGCGGCTTCTGATCCGCATAGGCTCCGGCATAGGGATCGGTGGAGCTGATGCCGCCCCCGCCGCCTCCACCACCCCCGCCTCCGCCGGCGGCAAAGGCCGGCGAGCTCAACAGCGCTGCCGCGAATGTACCGAGCATGACGAGCCTGATCACCGCTGTGATCATGTCTGTCTCCTGTCCTGTTCAAGCGGCCCCGGACGAATTGATAACCCTGCCTCGGCAGCGTTATTCCGCGACGCTTGCGCTCATGAAGACATCAGCGTTCGTATGACAGGTCTATTGTCCTTTACTGGAACGCGACCTCGGCGAAGCTTCGCAGCTTGCGCGAATGCAGACGCTCAGATTCCTGCTGCTTGAGCCGCTCCAGCGCCTTCAGGCCGATCTCGAGATGCTGGCCGACGCGGCGGCGGTAGAATTCGCTGGCCATGCCCGCGAGCTTGATCTCGCCGTGCAGCGGCTTGTCGGAGACGCAGAGCAGCGTGCCGTAGGGGACACGGAAGCGGTAGCCGTTGGCGGCGATCGCAGCCGATTCCATGTCGAGTGCGACCGCGCGCGACTGCGACATCCGGCGGATCACCTCGGGCCCCGAGATCTCCCAATTGCGGTTGTCGACGCTGGCGACGGTCCCGGTGCGCATCAGGCGCTTGAGCTCGAAACCTTCGAGGCCGGTGACGTCCTCGACCGCCTCCTCGAGCGCGACCTGCATCTCGGCCAGCGCCGGGATCGGTACCCAGAGCGGCAGTTCGCGATCGAGCACGTGGTCTTCGCGGACATAGCCGTGGGCGAGCACGTAGTCGCCGAGCCGCTGCGTGTTGCGCAGGCCCGCGCAATGGCCGAGCATCAGCCAGGCATGAGGGCGCAGCACGGCAACGTGGTCGGTGACGTTGCGCGCGTTCGACGGACCGGTGCCGATGTTGATCAGCGTGATGCCGCGGTAATCGGGCGCGACCAGATGGAAGGCCGGCATCTGCGGCATGCGCACCGGCGCATCGCCGCTCGTTGCACCGCCGCTCCGGGTGATCACATTGCCCGGCGCGACGAAGGCATCGAGGCCCGCCTCGCCGGATTGGAGCCGCTGCTGGCAGAGCTGCGCGAAGGCATCGACATAGAACTGGTAGTTGGTGAAGATCACAAAATTCTGGAAATGCTCGGGGTCGGTGCCGGTGTAGTGATAGAGCCGGCGCAGCGAGTAATCGACGCGGGCGGCGCGGAACAGCGACAGCGGCTCGGGCGCGCCGGCCTGGAGCTCGAAGGTGCCGTCGGCGATGGCATCGTCCATGGTGGCGAGATCCGGCACGTCGAACGCATCGCGCAGCGATCGCGTGACGGTGGAGTTCTCGTTGGTGGTGATGACGCCTTCGATATTGATGTCGCGGCGATAGGCGAAGTGAATCGGGATCGGCTCGGCCGACTCGCCGATCTCGACGGGCACGCCGTGGTTCTGGATCAGGAGCCCGATCTGCTCGGTGAGATAGGCGCGGAACAGATCCGGCCGCGTGACGCTGGTCTCGTGCACGCCGGGCCCGGCGACGAAACCATAGGACAGCCGCGAATCCAGCCGCGCATGCGTCGCGGTGGTCAGGCGGACGAAGGGATAGTAGGCCCGCACCCGCGTCGTGATCGCCTCACCGCCGACATAGGCCTCGAACCGGTCACGCAGGAACTTTGTGTTGCGGTCGTAGATCTCCTCGAGGCGCGCGACGGCTGCGGACGCATCGGAGTAGGATTTGGTGGCGATGGAGGGGGGAGATTGCATGGTTCGACCGCCGGGTTGGTGGGAGCTTGAGTCGAACTATAGCAAGAACAGAGCCACGCGGTCATTGCGAGCGCAGCGAAGCAGTCCAGGAATCCCTCCACGGGAACAGACTGGATTGCTTCGCTACGCTCGCAATGACGGATGGAGACGGCGCGCTTTTCGCGCGTCACCTCTCGCGGAACGCCCGCATCAGCTGGTCGTGCAGGGGCTTCATCAGATAGGACAGCATGGTGCGGTCGCCGGTCTGGACGAAGGCTTCGACCGGCATGCCGGGGATCATCTTGACGTCGCCGAGGCGGGCGATCTCCTCCGGCGGCATCGAGACGCGGATCGTGTAGTAGCTCTGGCCGGTGCGCTGGTCGGTGGTGACGTCGGGCGAGACGCGGCTGACGGTGCCGTTCAGCTCGGGCGTGGTGCGCTGGTTGAAGGCGGACAGGCGCAGCAGAGTCTTCTGGCCGATCTGGAGCTTGTCGATGTCGACCGGATTGACCTTGGCCTCGACCTGGAGGTCGTCGGCCTGCGGCACGATCAGCATCAAGGTGTCGCCGGCGGTGACGACGCCGCCGACGGTGTGCACCGTCGATTGCAGCACCATGCCGTCCTGCGGCGCGCGGATGTCGACGCGGCGGAGCTGGTCCTCGGCGGCGACCTTGCGCTCGATCAGCTCGCCGATCTTGTCGTTGGTCTCGCGCAGATCCTTGGAGACCTCGCTGACCATGTCCTTGTCGACCTGGATGATCTGCAGCTCGGTCTCGGTGATCTTGCCCTTGGCCTGCGCGCGCGAGGCGATGTACTGCGCGCGCTCGCCGTTGAGGCGGGCGCTGTCGCGCTCGAGCGTGGTCAGGCGCGAGATCTGCACCAAATGCTTCTCGTAGAGATCGCGCACGCCGGTGAGCTCCTGCTGCACCAGGACGATTTCCTTGTCCTTGGCCTTCTCCTGCGCGGACAGGCCCTCGATTTCCTCGTTGAGCTGCTGGACGCGCTCGCGGAGCTGCGCCTTCTGGCCGGCGCGGCCGTTGACGCGGACCTCGAACAGCTTGGTTTCGGCAGAGAGCAGCGCCTTGACGTCGGGATCGTTAGCGCGATCGAGCAGGCCTTGCGGAAACTCGATCTTGTCGAGACCGCGCTGCTCGGCCTGCAGCCGCGCGGTGCGCGCCTGCGCTGCGTCGAGATTCTTGACGACGATGGCGAGGTTCGCCTTGGTGACGGTGTCGTCGAGCCGCACCACGATGTCGCCGGACTTGACCACGTCGCCGTCGCGGGCGCGCAGTTCGCCGACCACGCCGCCGGTCGGGTGCTGCACTTTCTTGACGTTGGATTCGACCACGATCTGGCCTGGCGCGATCAGCGCGCCCGAGATCAGCGCCGTGGAGGCCCAGCCGCCGAGGCCGACGACCAGCACCAGCACGATCCCAAGCCCGAGCATCAGGTGAAACTTGATCGAGTCCCGCACGGTCTTTTGGGCGGCGGACTTGGCGCTGCCGATCGTCATCATGCTCATGACTTGGTCACTCCGCCTTCGCTGACGACCTTGATCGGGGCCGGCGGCGTCACTCGCGGTTGCAGCACCTGGGCGAGCACCTGCTCCTTCGGGCCGAACGCCTGCATGCGGCCGTCGCGCAGCACCAGGATCTGGTCGACCGCCTCGACGCCGATCGGCCTGTGCGCCACCACGATGACGATGGCGCCGCGCTCGCGCGCGCTGCGGATCGCGCGGGTCAGCGCCTCGTCGCCTTCGGTGTCGAGATTGGAATTGGGCTCATCGAGCACGATCAGGAACGGATTGCCGTAAAGCGCGCGCGCGAGCGCCACGCGCTGCGCCTGGCCTGCCGAGAGCGCCCCACCCTGCTCGCCGACCTGCGTGTTGTAGCCCTCGCGCATCTTGATGATCATCTCGTGCACGCCGGCTTCCTTCGCCGCAGAGATGATGCCCTCGGACGTCGCCTCGGGATCGAAGCGGCCGATGTTCTGCGCGATGGTGCCGCCGAACAGTTCGACGTCCTGCGGCAGATAGCCGATGTGGCGGCCGAGGATGTCGGACGACCATTGGTCGAGCGCCGCGCCGTCGAGCCGCACCTTGCCGCGCACCGGATGCCAGACGCCGACCAGCGCGCGGATCAGCGAGGATTTGCCGGAGCCGCTCGGCCCGATCACGCCGAGGCCGTTACCGGCGGCGAGCGCGAAGGTGACGTCCTGCACGATCAGGCGCTGGTCGCCCGGCGGCACCATGGCGATGCCTTCGACCGAGAGGCGGTTGGTGGGCGCCTGAAGCTGGGTCGGCATCGCCTGCGCCGGCATCTGCTCCAGCAGGCGCGTGAGGCGGTGCCAGCTCTGGCGGGCCGCGACGAAGGATTTCCAGTGCGCGATCGCAAGATCGACCGGCGCCAGCGCGCGGGCAGAGAGGATCGAGCCGGCGATGATGATGCCGGCGGTCGCCTCCTGGTGGATGACGAGATAGGCGCCGACCGCGAGCACCGCCGATTGCAGCATCATGCGCAGCACCTTGGCGATTGCGCCGAGGCCGCCGGCGACGTCGCTGGCGCGCTGGTTGCCGGAGAGGTATTTTTCGTTGGCCTCGCTCCAGCGCTGGTTCATCCGGCCGGCCATGCCCATCGACACCATGACTTCGGCGTTGCGGCGGCCGGCGGAGGCGAGATCGTTGCGCTGGGCGGCAAGGCCCATCGCCTCCTTCGCCGGCTGGCGGGACATGAATTCGGTGACGACCGTCAGCCCGACCAGGATGACGGCGCCGGCCAGGGCGGTGACGCCGATCATGACGTGGAAGGCGAAGCAGATGGCGAGATAGAGCGGCAGCCAGGGCAGGTCGAAGAACGCGCTCGGGCCGGCACTGCCGAGGAAGGAGCGGACATTGTCGAGGTCGCGCAGCGGCTGCAGGCCCTCGTTGCGGCTGCCGACCAGCAGCGGTAGGCGCACGATGGTGTCGAACACGCGCTTGTTGAGGGCCTCGTCCAGCGCGGTGCCGATCCGCCCCAGGATCCGATTGCGGATCATGTCGAGGACGCCCTGCGCCATGTAGAGGAAGCTGGCGATGATGATCAGGCCGACCAGGGTCGGCACGCTGCGGCTCGGCAGCACCCGGTCGTAGACCTCCAGCATGAAGATCGACCCGGTCAGATAGAGCAGGTTGATCATGCAGCTCATCAAGCCGACGCCGACGAAGGCCGTGCGACAAGCGCGCAAGGCGTCACCGAGCTCTGAACGGCGGACGCCAGGTAGGGCTGCCATCAGTCTGATCTCTTCCAGGTGAGGGGCCACAGCCCCTGATTTCACAGGCGGTTCAGGGGTACTCGACCCGGATTAACATCGCGTCTCCCCAGCGGCGGACGCAACCAAATTCATCCGGGACCCTGATGGGCCACATCTACCCGTGACGGGCCCGCACGCAAGTCCGGTCTTTCACAGTCTTTGCGGCTTTTTATAGCAGAGATCGCCGCCTCTCCCCAGGCTTGGATCAGCCTTGGGGAGAGGCGGCAGGTTCCGACCGGCCGAACCGGGCGATCGCTAGAGCCTGCCTCCGCCGCGCACCAGGCGGACCACCAGCAGCAGGATGATGGCGCCGATCGCGGAATAGATGATCTCCGAAACCAGCCCGACGCCGATATGGATGCCGAGCTTCGGGAACAGGAAGCTCGCGACGAACGCGCCGGCGATGCCGATCACGATGTCGCCGATGATGCCGAACCCGGCACCGCGCACCACCTTGCCGGCAAGCCAGCCGGCGACCAGGCCGACGAATAGAATGACGATGAGGCTTTGGCCAGAAATGTACATAAGTCGAAGTCCCTCTCCATGAACGAGCGGCATGGAACCGGAACCGGCATGAATGGGGTCTGAATGGTTGGGGCGGATAAAAAGTCGAAAACAACCCCATGCACAGTAGAAATCGTTCCGCCGCGGAGCGCGCGGTGGATTGTGACAAGCGGGTGTCGGCGCAGAGGATTTTTGGGGAAAGGAGCGGCGTCTCTCTTCACCTCTCCCCGCCTGCGGGGAGAGGTCGGATCGCGCTTGCGATCCGGGTGAGGGGGTACAGGTCCCTCAACCATCTCACCCGCGGAGAGAAGCCCCTCACCCCAACCCTCTCCCCGCAAGAGCGGGGCGAGGGAGCGCACCTGCTACGTCGCCGCCACCGGCTCCGCCAGCACGCAGCGCGCTGCCCGGCCCGGGCCGACCTCCACATTGGCCGGCAATTGCTCCAGGCAGCGCGGCTCGGCGAGCTTGCAGCGGGGGGCGAAGGAGCAGTTGTGGGGTTTTTCGGCCAGCGACGGCGGGGTGCCGGGGATGGTTTCCAGCCGCTGGCCGCGCTTGGCGCCGTGGATGGTGGAGGCGAGCAGGCCTTTGGCGTAGGGATGCACCGGGGTGCGGACGATGTCGCGAAGCGTGCCCTGCTCCACGATCTGGCCGGCATACATCACCGCAACGCGGTCACAGATCTCGATGGCGACGCCGATGTCGTGGGTGACGAAGATGACGGACATGCCGAACTCGCGCTGCAATTCGCGCAACAACAGCAGGATCTGGATCTGCACGGTGGCATCGAGCGCCGTGGTCGGCTCGTCCGCCAGCAGTATCTTTGGACGGCAGGCCAGCGCCAGCGCGATCATCGCGCGCTGGCGCATGCCGCCGGACATTTCGTGCGGATAGGCATCCAACCGCCGCTTGGCCGAGGGAATGCGGACCACCTCAAGCATCTCCAGCGCGCGCGCCCGCCCTTCCGCAAAGCTCTTGCCTTCATGGCGAACGACGCTCTCGGCGATCTGCGCACCGATGGTGTAGACCGGATCGAGCGCGAGCGCGGGCTCCTGGAAGATCATCGACACGGTCTGGCCGCGGAACGACGACAGCTGCTCGTCGTTCATGGCGAGCACGTCCTGGCCCATGACATTGACCTTGCCCGTGATCTGCGTGCGCTTCTTCGGCAACAGCCGCATCAGCGCGCGCAGGGTCACGCTCTTGCCCGAGCCGGACTCGCCGAGCAGGCCCAGCACCTCGCCGTCACCGAGCGAGAGATTGAGATCGTTCACGGCGTAGACCGTGCGCTCTCCGGTGAAGCGGATATTGAGGCCCGAGATCTCGACAAGTTTTGTCATGACGGCAATTTCGGCAATCGATCGTGATAATCGGTGACGCGCTGGAAGGCGGCGCCGATGGTGAGCAGGGTCGCTTCATCGAAGGAGCGGCCGATGAGCTGCATGCCGACCGGCAGGCCGCTCCTGGTGAAGCCCGAGGGCACGGTGAGCGACGGCAGGCCCAGGAAATTCACCGGGCGGGTGAACAGCGTCAGGCGCTGCACCATCGCCGGCGCGTTCGGGCCGCCGCCGACATCGCTCTCCTCGATCGTCGGTGCCGGCACCGGCGAGGCCGGCGCGATGATCGCGTCGACGCCGGCAGTCGCAGCGTTGTGCGCGGCGAGCGCCGGACCACGCCAGCGCATCGCTTCGAGATAGGTGATGGCGGGAACGGCGAGACCGTTCTGCAGCCGCATCAGAACCTGCGGGCCATAATCCTGCGGCCGCTCGATCATCCAGCGCTTGTGGAAGGCGGCAGCTTCCGCCGCGAGCACGAGCTGGCTCGCCGAATTCAATTGCCTCTGGTCGGGCAGCTCGACCGTGACGATGTCGGCGCCCTCGCGCTTGAGCACCGCGATGGTCTCGTCCAGCACGCGCGCGACCTCGCTGTCGAGATCGTCGACATAGAAGGATGCGGGCACGCCGATCTTCAGACCCTTGAGCGAGCCCTTGGTCGCGCCGACATAATCGGACAGCGGCTCGTGGCTGCAGGTTGAATCCGCGGGATCCGCGCCGGCCATCAGCGCCAACAGCAGCGCGCAATCTTCCGCCGTGCGGGCGAGCGGGCCGACCGTGTCGAGCGATTGCGACAGCGGCATCGCGCCGGCGCGGCTGACGCGGCCGACCGTGGTCTTCAGTCCCGTCACGCCGCAGAAATGCGCGGGCATGCGGATCGAGCCGCCGGTGTCGGAGCCGAGCGCCGCAAAGGTCAGGCGCGCGGCGACCGCCGAACCGGAGCCCGAGGACGAGCCGCCGGTAATATGCGCGACGTTCCAGGGATTGCGCACCGGGCCGTAATGGGCGTTGTGCCCGGTCGGGCCATAGGCGAACTCCGCAAGATGCAGCGTGCCGAGGCGGACCTGACCGGCATCCTTCAGCCGCTGAAGCGCGGTCGAAGTGACTGTCGGCACGAAATCGCGTCGGATCAGCGAGCCGCAGGTCGAGACCTTGCCGGCGTCGTAATACATGTCCTTGTGCGCGAGCGGCACGCCGTGCAGCGGTCCACGGACATTGCCCTTGGCAAGCTCTGCGTCGGCGGCTTCGGCCGCCTTCAGAGCCGCCTCGGCCTCGATCAACATGAAGGCGTTGAGATGCGGCTGCCATTGCGCGATCCGGTGCAGCAGCGCGCGCGTCACCTCATGCGAGGACACCTGCTTCATCGCGATCGCACGCGCGACCTCGGTGAGCGTCATCAATGCGGGTTCGGTGCTCATTTCGACACCTTCTGCGTCTGCGCGATCGGATAGAGCGCCGGCTCGAGGTCGAACGGCAGCGTGCCGGCGATGGCTTCAAAGCCCTCGAAAGCGGGCCCGATGGAGTTGGAGATACGCGTTGCGATCTGATCGTCCACGGGAATGCCCGAGACTTGCGCGATCGGCTTGATCTCTTTCGGTGTCGGTCTTGTCATGCTGTTTCCTCTGCGGGCGCGCGGCTGTGGCCTGAACCCGGAATCGCCATGTAGCACGCGGCCTCGTGGCCCATCTTATCGAGCGCGGTGAGCTTTGGTGTCGCATTTGCGCAGAGCGGCTCCGCAAACGGACAACGGGTGTGGAAGCGGCAGCCCGAGGGCGGATCGATCGGATTGGGCGGATCGCCGGTGATCGGCGGCTTCTCGGTGCGCTTATCAGGGTCGGATGACGGCATCGCAGCAAGCAGCGCGCGGGTGTAGGGGTGTGCGGGGCTGTCCCAGACCTGATCGACCGGGCCGAGCTCGACGACCTCGCCGAGATACATCACCAGCACGCGGTCCGAGATGTAGCGGACGACGTTGAGGTCGTGGCTGATGAAGAGATAGGTCAGCCCGAATTCGCGTTTGAGATCGGCGAGCAGGTTCAGCACCTGCGCCTCGACGGATTTGTCGAGCGCGGAGACGGCTTCGTCGAGGATCACCAGCCGTGGCGACAGCGCCAGCGCCCGCGCGATGTTGACGCGCTGGCGCTGGCCGCCGGAGATCTCGTGCGGGTAGCGGTTGGCGAAGTTTTCGGGGCGCAGGCCGACCTTGCCGAGCAGCTCGCGCGCGAGTGCCCGCGCGGTGCCGTCGGCCATGCCGTGCACCTTGGGGCCGAAGGCGATCGATTCCTCGATGGTCAGGCGCGGATTGAGCGAGGCGTAGGAGTCCTGGAACACCATCTGCATGCCGCGGCGCAGCTCGCGCAAGCTCAGCGACTGCCCGACGGTCATGCCGTCATAGATGATGTCGCCGGTGTCGCGCGGCATCAGATGCATCAGCAGCCGCGCGGTGGTGGATTTGCCGCAGCCGGATTCGCCGACGATGCCAACGGTCTCACCCTTGGCGACGGAGAAGGAGACGTTGTCCACGGCACGGACAGTGCGTTTCGCAGCGAACAGTCCGCCACGCACCGGGAAGTGCTTTGTCAGGCCATTGACCTGGAGCAGCGGCTGCGCGACGCCGCCGCGGTCTTCGACCTGCTCCAGCATTTCGACGGATGTGTTGGTCTCGCTCATGGCTAGTTCCTGATATCCATGGCGCTGCGCAGGCCGTCCGAGAGCAGATTGAAGCAGATCGACACCGCGAAGATCATCGCGCCCGGCAGTGCCGCGACCCAGGGATTGACGTAGATCGCGGTGCGGAGCGTGTTGAGCATCAGGCCCCATTCCGGCTCCGGCGGCTTGGTGCCGAGACCGAGAAAGGAGAGACCGGCGGCCAGGATCATCGAGACCGAGATGAGACTGGTGGCATAGACGAAGATCGCGCCCAGCACGTTGCCGAGAATGTGCACGCGCATGATGGTGAAGGGACCTGCGCCCGATGCGCGCGCGGCCTCGACGAAATCCATGTTGCGCACGCCGGTCGTGACGCTCTCGGCGACGCGGGTGATCTGCGGCACGAACACGATGGTCAGCGCCACGATGGAGTTGAGAATGCCCGCGCCGAGCGCACCGGAGATCGCGATCGCCAGCAGCACCGAGGGAAAGGCGTAGAACACGTCGACCGTGCGCATGATCGCGGTGTTGAGCTTGCCGCCGACATAGCCGGCAATGATGCCGAGCGACGTGCCGAAGCAGAAGGCGAGGATCACGGGCAGGATGCCGATGACCAGCGACAGCCGCCCGCCATAGACGAGGCGAGCCAGCATGTCGCGGCCAAGCTCGTCGGTGCCGAGCGGATAGCCCACCGTGCCGATGTGCCGCAGGCGGCGGATCATCGAGCCCTTGTAGGGGTCTTCGAGACCGAGCCACGGGGCGAAGATCGCGGAGAGGAAGATCAGCAGCAGCACCAGCGCGCAGGCCATGCTGACCTTGTCGCGCGTGATGCGGCGGCCGACGGTCGCCCAATAGCCGCGCGCCTTGGTGGCGGGTGCGGCCTGCAGCGCGGCGTCGGCGGTGGCAGTCAAAGGAAGCTCGCTCATCGCTAGCCCCGCTTGATGCGCGGATCGATCGCGGCTTGCGCGATGTCGACCAGCAGATTGAGGAAGACGAAAAACAGCGCCAGGATCAGGATCGTGCCCTGCAGCAGCGGCAGATCGCGCTGGAAGATCGCGGAATTGAGCAGGAAGCCCGAGCCCGGCCAGGAGAACACGGTCTCGATCAGGATCGAGCCGCCGAGCATATAACCCAACTGGAGTCCCATCACCGCCAGCGCAGTCGGCGCGGCGTTCTTGATGACGTGGCGAAACACGCCGCGCTCATGCAGGCCCTTTGCGCGCAATGCCTCGACGAAGTCCTGCGAGAGGATGTCGCCGGTCAGCGCGCGCACGGTGCGGGTGACGATGCCCATCGGGATCACCGATGTCGTGATCGCCGGCAGAACGAGATATTTCAGGTGCGCCCAGTCCCAGGCCCAGGAGTTGGAGCCGTTCGGCCCGGCGCCGACCGCGGGCAACCAGTTGAGCTGCACCGAGAAGATGATGACCAGCACCATGCCGAGCCAATAATGCGGCACGGACACGCCGGCGATGGCAAAGGAGGTCGCGACCTTGTCGATCCAGGTCTCGCGGAAATAGCCGGCGATCAGGCCGAGCAGGATGCCCATGGTGAAGCCGATGATGGCAGCCGCAATCGCGAGCGTGACGGTGTTGCTGACCGCGCGCATGACTTCGGCCAGCACCGGACGCCCCGTCGCGATGGAATTGCCGAGATCGCCATGCAGCGCGCGCAGCAGCCAGAGGCCGAACTGCACCGGCAGCGGACGGTCGAAGCCATACGCGGCACGAAGCTGCGCGGCGAGCTCCTGCGAGGCATCTGCGGGGAGCACCGCGACGAGCGGATCGCCCGGCGTGATGTGCACGAGCAGAAAGCACACCAGCGCGACGCTGATGACGATCGGAATAACGTAGACGATACGTCTGGCGGTATAGGCGAGCACTGGTCTTCTTTCTTCCTTCTCCCCTTGTGGGAGAAGGTGGCGTAGGCCGCCTCTGGCGGCCGTTTTAAAGAACGACGCCGAAGCGGAGCTTCGGCTACGGCGCCGGATGAGGGGTATCTGTCCGCGGAGATTATTGCATCGATGGAGAGGTCCGCATCCGCGGAGAGAGACCCCTCACCCGGCTTCGCTGAAGCGAAGCCACCCTCTCCCGCAAGGGGAGAGGGTGCACTGAGCTTGTGGCGCGAACTACTTCATCGACACCAGCGAGAAGTCGATGAACCAGCTCTTCGGCTGCACCACGCCCGTGACCTTCGGGCTGATGGCGCGGGGGCCGACGTCGTGGGCGACATAGAGGAAGGCGGCGTCGTCGACGGAGGCCGCATGCAACTCGGCGAGCGCGGCGTCACGCGCGGCGGGATCGAAGGTCTGGCGTGCCTTCTTCACCAGCTCGTCGAACTTGGGGTTGTTGATGAAGCCCCAATTGTTCGAGACCGGCGGCGCCATGGTCGACTGCAGGAAGCGCACCAGCGCGAAGAACGGGTCCATCGCCGCATAGGTGACGTTGGTCGCGTTCGAGCCGTTGGCGCTGGGATCCTTGGCGCCGCGTCGCCAGTTGGTGAACAGCGTGTTCCACTCGATGACGTCGAGCTGCACATCGAAGTAGCACTCGGCCAGTGCCTGCTGCAGATATTCGTTCATCGGCAGCGGCTGCATCTGGCCCGAGCCGGAGGCCGATGTCTGGATCTTCACCGTCAGCTTCTTGCTCGGACCGAAGCCGGCCTCCTGCATCAGCTTCTGCGCCGCCGCCTTGTCGTACTTGATCTCGAAGGTCGGCTTGCCGCGCCAGGGATGGCCGGGCTCGAAGGTGCCGGTCGCCGGCACCATCAGGCCGGCGAGCAGGCCGTCCTTGAGGCCTTCGCGATCGACGCAAAGGTTGGCGGCCTTGCGGACGCGGATGTCGTTCCAGGGCGAGCCTTCGATGCGCGAGAACTGCCACGGCCAGACATGCGGCTGCTCATTGGCGTACAGCTTGAAGCCGCGCTGCTTCAATTCGGGCAGCGCGTCGGGCGCGGGCGCCTCGACCCAGTCGACCTGCCCGGAGAGCAGCGCCGCAGTGCGGGCATTCGCTTCCGGCATCGGCAAGAGCACCATCTTGTCGACCTTGGGCACGCGCGCCTTGTCCCAATAATTCGCGTTCTTCACCAGCTCGAGCCGCTCGCGCGGGGTGAAGCTCGCCATCTTCCACGGGCCGGTGCCGGCGGCGTCCTTGGCGAACGCAGTCCAGGCGGCCTGCGACTTCGCCTTGGCGTCGGCGCCTTCGGCCTTGTCGTAGAAGGCCTGCCACTTCGCCGGGCTCGCCATGAAGAGATTGGTGAGGTTGATCGGCAGGAAGCTGTCGGGCTCCTTGGTGGTGAGCTCGACCGTCATGTCGTCGATCTTCTTCGCGGAGGCCAGCGTCGGCATGCGCGAGGCGGTGACGCCGACCTGGCTGGCGTCGAACTGCGGCGCATCCTGCTTCAGCACCTTCTCGACGTTCCACACCACGGCGTCGGCGTTGAACGGCGAGCCGTCATGGAAGGTGACGCCGGGACGCAGCTTGAACGTCCACTTGGTCTTGTCGGCATCGTCCACCTTCCACTCGGTGGCGAGGCCGGGGATCACCACACTCGCCTTGTCGGCGGAGGACAGGTCCCAGCCGGTCAGCGCGTCATACATGGTGAGGCCGGTGAAGCGATTGCCTTCAAAACCCTGATCGGGCTGGCCGAGCGTGCGCGGAATATCGGCAGCGGTCATACCGATGCGCAGCACAGTCTCTGCGCTCGCGACGCGCGGCCAGGCGGCCGCCGTCGTCAGGGCCAGCGCAGCAACCAGCGCCGCGCGTGTCGTCATCTTCATAAGCATCGCCTCAGTCCTCTTCCGGCTTTCGATGATTAATTTTGATGCAATCGTATGCAATGGCTATGCCAAGGAGATACTTATTCTGCAAATTGCCCCTGCGGCGACAAGTCCTTGTGATCAGATCAAGGCAACGCCGCAGCTTTGCCTATTCTGGCATCAAGATTGCACGTTTGGCCCCGAATTCTCCCTTGAATTTTCCCCTGGAGCCTTGGGCCATGCGTATTCGAATAACGACCTGTCTCGCCGTGCTTGCGCTGGCGGCGTCCGCAATCTCGGCGCGCGCCGAAACGGTGGTGCGCTATGGCATCTCGATGGCGGATATCCCGCTGACGACCGGCCAGCCCGATCGCGGCGCCGGCGCCTATCAGTTCACGGCCTACACCATCTACGATCCGCTGGTGGCCTGGGAAATGGACGTCGCCGACCGCCCGGGCAAGCTGGTGCCGGGCCTCGCCACCGAATGGAAGGTCGATGACACCGACAGGACCAAGTGGCGCTTCACGCTGCGCAAGGGCGTGAAGTTTCATGACGGCAGCGATTTCAACGCCGATGCGGTGATCTGGAATCTGGACAAGGTGCTCAACGACAAGGCGCCGCAATTCGACAAGCGGCAGAGCGCGCAGGTGAAAACCCGCCTCCCCTCCGTCGCCAGCTACGCCAAGATCGACGACTTGACAGTGGAGATCACCACCAAGGCGGTCGATTCCTTCTTCCCCTATCAGATGCTGTGGTTCCTGGTGTCGAGCCCGGCGCAGTACGAAAAGCTCGGCAAGGATTGGGACAAGTTCGCGAGCCAGCCCTCCGGCACCGGCCCGTTCAAGCTGACCAAGCTGGTGCCGCGCGAGCTTGCCGAGCTCACCAAGAACCCCGACTACTGGAACAAGAAGCGCATTCCCAAGGCCGACAAGATCGTGTTGGTGCCGATGCCGGAAGCGCTGACGCGCACCAATGCGCTGCTCGCCGGCCAGGTCGATCTGATCGAGACGCCGGCGCCTGACGCCGTGCCGCAGCTCAAGGCCGCCGGCATGAAAATCGTCGACAACGTCACGCCGCACGTCTGGAACTATCATCTCAGCGTGCTGCCGGGCTCGCCCTGGACCGACATCCGCCTGCGCAAGGCACTCAATCTCGCGATCAACCGCGACGAGGTCGTCGGCTTGATGAACGGGCTCGCAAAACCCGCCAAGGGCCAGGTCGACCCGTCGAGCCCGTGGTTCGGCAAGCCGACCTTCGACATCAAATATGATCTCGCCGCCGCCAAGAAGCTGGTCGAGGAAGCCGGCTACTCCAAGGCCAAGCCGCTCAAGACCACCTTCATCATCGCGCAGGGCGGCACCGGCCAGATGCTGTCGCTGCCGATGAACGAATTCCTGCAGCAGAGTTTCAAGGAGATCGGCATCGACATCGACTTCAAGGTGGTCGAGCTCGAGACGCTCTACACGCATTGGCGCAAGGGGGCGGCCGACGAGATGAACGCCGGCATCACGGCCAACAACATCGCCTATGTCACGTCAGATCCGCTCTACGCCATCGTGCGCTTCTTCGCCTCCGACCAGATCGCGCCGGTCGGCGTCAACTGGGGCGGCTACAAGAACCCGAAGGTCGACGCGCTGATCAACGAGGCCAAGCAGACCTTCGATACCACCAAGCAGGACGATCTGATCGCGCAGGCGCATGCGCTGATCGTCGACGACGCCGTGCTGGTCTGGGTCGTGCACGACACCAACCCGCACGCGCTGTCGCCGAAGGTGAAGCAGTTCGTGCAGGCGCAGCACTGGTTCCAGGACCTGACGACGATCGGGATGGAGTGACGCGGCGCGGCGGCAAACACCGCTGCCGTAGAGTGGGCAAAGCGAAGCGTGCCCACCACCGCCGACGAGAAAGACCGTGGGCACGGCGCTACGCGCCTTTGCCCACCCTACGGGAGTCTCTCAATTAAGTTCGTCATCGCGAGCGAAGCGAAGCAATCCAGAATCTCTCCACGGAGACAGTCTGGATTGCTTCGTCGCCAGCGCAAAATTGCTTCGCAATTTTGTCGCGGACTCCTCGCAATGACGGCGGAGGGACTCACTTCCCCCAGCGCAGCGCCAGCGCGTCGCGCTCTTTCGCCAGTTCCAGCAATCCGGCCCGCGTTGCCGGGTGCAGCGGCTGGAGCGGGTGCCGCACGGCTTCGGACTTGATCACGCCGCCGGCCTGCATCATCGCCTTGCAAGCGATCAGGCCGCATTGGCGGTTCTCGTAATTGATCAGCGGCAGCCAGCGCTCATAAGCGGCCTTCGCCTCCTCGCGCTTGCCGGCGAAATAGGGATCGATGATCTGGCGGATGCCGTCGGGATAGCCGCCGCCGGTCATCGCACCGGTGGCGCCGGCGTCGAGATCGGCGAGCAGCGTGATCGCTTCCTCGCCATCCCACGGTCCCTCGATCGCGGCTCCGCCCGCCTCGATCAGACTGCGCAGCTTCGACGCCGCGCCGGGCACCTCGATCTTGAAATAGCGGATGTTGGCGAAGTCGCGCGCCAGCCGCGCCAGCAGCTCGACCGACAGCGGCGTGCCCGCCACCGGCGCATCCTGGATCATGATTGGAATGTTGATCGCGCCCGAGAGCACCTTGAAGAACTCGACGATGCCCTTCTCGGGCACGCGGAAGGTCGCGCCGTGATAGGGCGGCATCACCATCACCATCGCCGCACCGGCGGCTTCCGCCTGCTTGCTGCGCGCCGCACACACGGCGGAGCTGAAATGCGTGGTCGTGACGATGACGGGAACCCGGCCCGCGACATGTTCCAGCACCGCATGCATCACGGTTTCCCGCTCGGCATCGGTGAGCACGAACTGCTCGGAGAAATTCGCGAGGATGCAGAGGCCGTGCGAGCCGGCGTCGATCATGAAATCGATGCAGCGGCGCTGGCCCTCGAGATCGAGCTCGCCGCGCTCGTCGAAGATGGTGGGTGCGACCGGGAACACGCCGCGATAGGGGCGCTGGGCCTTGTGGGGGGTGACCGGCATCGAACTCTCCATCCCTGATATGTCTTACGTCTGTTGCCGCCTGGCGCGGCGGCACAGATGTAGCCGCCGCGCGGACCGGCGGCAATGCCCGCGCGACTTAGGATGCGACTTAGGATGCGACCTGGGATGGAAGAAGTAAGCGGCGTTACGCGGTCTTCACCGCGCCGAGGAAGCCTTCGACCGCGACACGGAGACGATCGGCGTCCGCCGACATCTTCTTCACGGAATCCGACAGCACCGTGCCGGCGTTGCCGGTCTCCTGATTGAGCTTTGCGACGCTGCCGATGGTGTCGGTGACCTCGCGGGTGCCTTGGGCGGCCTGCTGGAAGTTGCGCGAGATCTCGGTGGTCGCCGCGCGCTGCTGCTCCACCGCCGCCGCGATCGCCGTCATCTTCTCGTCGATGCCGCTGATGGCGCCGCCGATCGAGCGGATCGCGATCACGGCCTGACCGGTCGCGCCCTGGATCTCCTCGACCTGCTTCGAGATCTCTTCCGTCGCGGTTGCGGTCTGCGCCGCGAGGCTCTTGACCTCGCCGGCGACCACGGCAAAGCCGCGGCCGGCCTCGCCCGCACGCGCGGCCTCGATGGTGGCGTTGAGCGCGAGCAGATTGGTCTGGCCGGCGATGGCGTGGATCATCTTCACGACTTCGCTGATACGGCTTGCGGTCTGGTCGAGGATCTCGACGGTGGCATTGGTCTGCTCGGCCTGCGCCACGGCCTCGCGGGCCTCGCGCGCGCTCGACTGCACCTGGGCAGAGATCTCGCCGACGGAAGCCGAGAGCTCTTCCGTCGCGGCCGCGATGGTCTCGAGATTGTTGGTCGCCTGTTCCGCTGCGGAGGAGACCGCCGCGGTCTGGCTGCTCGATTCCGAGACCAGCGTGCGCACGTCGGTCGCGGTGGCATCGAGCTCCTTCGCCGACGCCGCGACGCTGTGGATCACCGCCTGCACGGTGTCGTCGAAGCTGCGGCAGGCCTCGTCCACGGTGCCGGAGCGGGCGAGCTGCAGCGCCTGCTGCGATTCACGCTCCTGCCCGAGACGCTCGGCGGTCGCCGCGCTCTCGCGCAGGCTTTCGAGCGCGGTAGCCATGGTGCCGAACTCGTCGGGATAGCGGGATTGCGGCACCGGCGTCGCGTAGTCGCGGGCACCGATCCGCGCGATCGCGTCCAGGATGGCGCGCACCGGGCGCATCAGGCGATTGCGCACCACGTACACGCCGGCCAGCGTCACGGCGAGTGCCATCAGGAAGGCGAGCGACTGCACGATGAGCTTGGTCAGCGCCGTCGTCTGGACGGCCTCGGCGCGCGCGATCGACTGATCGAGCGCCTTGGTCGCCACGCCGACAATGAGCGGGAACGGCGACTGGCAGAACGTGTTCCACTCCGACGCGGGCATCGCGGGCTTGCCGCTGCCGTCAAAATTCCTGGTGAGATCGCCGATCTGCTTCAGGACGCCATCGGTCTTGGCCTGGGCTTCCTTGGCCGCGGTCACCAGGTCCGCACTTACGTCAGGCGCTGCGAGCAATTCGCCCATGCCGGCCCAGCCGGAGGCGATGGTGCCGTCCCATTGCGCCACCGACCGCTTCTGGGCGTCGTCGAGCGGCTTGCTGCTGTTGACGTTCGAGCGAAGGGACGAACAATGGACGCCATAGCGGTCGCGCACCTGCCAGGCGAAGCGGCGGACCTGGATCATGCGGGCGATGTAGGGATCGTTCATCCAGGCGCGGTTCGACACCGCTGTCGAGGCGAGATTCGCGGTGTCGATCACCTTGGTGACGGCGTCGTACCAGGAATTGGTCCGCTCGATCTTGCGCTCGGCGCGCGGACGCTTGGCTTCATCATAGAACAGCTGGAATTGCGGCGCGGCTTCGCCCCAGCGCTGCTTCAGCGTGGAGGCGAGCTCGTCGCGGCGAGCGAATTCGATGGTGGCGAGTGCGGCGATGATCCCGTCATAGCCGCCCTGCTCGGCCTTCTCGGCTTCGGCGAGTTTGGTGCGCGGATCGTCCTCGCCGAGGATGGCGCTCTGGGCATCGCCGCGATTGTTGCGCAGCGACAGCACGCCTTGGAAGATCGCCTTGTCGGCGGCGGCGAGCCGCGCGGTCTCGAGACTGTCGCTGTAGCGCCCGAAGGCCCCGAACATCTGGATCGCCGTCGAGGCGAGCGCGCCGGCGGCCAGCAAGGCCATCAGGGTCAGGAGAAGCGAGCTTACCGATTTCTTAAACATTGCCATAAGTCACAAGGGGCCTACGTCCAGGAGAGGCCACCTTGCACCGCGACATGCCAATGTTTCGTTAAGGTTTTAATCGAATTGCTGCGTCAACCTGTGCGCTTTACGCGACTTTGGTGAAATCGGGCGGGCGGCGCTCCGCAAAAGCCGTAAATGCCTCGCGCGCCTCGGCGGTGCGCAGGCGCTGCGCGAACTGCTCGCCTTCGGCCTGCATCTGCGCGACCAGCGCCTCGCCGTTACGCATCAGCTTCTTGGTGGCGGTGAGCGCGCCGGCCGGCTGGCGGGCGAGCCGCTGCGCCAGCGCGAGTGCCTCGGCATCGAGCTTGTCGAGCGGCACCACGCGGTTGGCGAGGCCCCAATCCAGCGCGGACTTCGCCGGCACGGTCTCGCCGAGCGCGAACATCTCGTAGGCGCGGGCATAGCCGATGCGGGCCGGCATCAGCAGGCTGGAAGCGGCCTCCGGCACCAGCGCGAGGCTGACGAAGGGCGTCGACAATTGCGAATTGTCGGCGAGCACGACGAGGTCGCAATGCAGCAGCATCGTGGTGCCGACGCCGACGGCACGGCCCTGCACGGCGGCGACCAGTGGCCGGGTGCAGCGCGCCAGCGACTGGATGAAGCGGATGACGTTGCGGCTGCCTTCCGACTTGCCGCTCGCCACGGCCGCGAACTCGCCGACATCGTTGCCGGCGGTGAACATGTCGCCCTCGCCGCGGATCAGGATCACGCGAGCGGAGGGATCGAACTCGGCGGATTCGATGGTATCGGCGAGCTTGCCGTACATCGCATCCGTCAGTGCGTTCTTCTTGTCGGGACGCGCCAGCGTGAGGGTGAGAATTCCGTTGTCGTTCTCGACGCGCACATGCTCGGTCATTTGTCTCTCCTTGTTATTCGTCTGAGGCTCTTGGAAACTTGTCCTGAATGCTCGTCAGCCAGCGCGCGACGATGTCGATCTCCGCGCTGGTAAATCCCTCCGTCAGCGCCGCGTTGATCGCGGCGGCCTCAGTCTTTGCCTGCGCCAACACGGTGCGGCCCTTCGGCGTCAGCCACACCCGCCACGCACGGCCGTCCTCGCGATCGGTGCGGCGCTCGACCAGTTTTGCCGCAGCGCTGCGATCGACCAGGCCTGAGATGCCGGCCGGGCCCATGTCCAGCGCCGCGCCCGCCTCGCCCATCAGGACGCCGTCCTGCTTGCCGAGGATGAACAGTAGCCCGGCCTGCGCCGGCGTCACCTCGTTCTCGGGCTGCGCCGACATCCAGCGCTGCAGCCGGCGCTGGGCGACGTTCAGCAGATAGATCAGCCGGTGGTGCCTCGCCGCGGCGTCTTTATTTCGCATGCGAAACATTTAGCCGAGACTGGCCGGCTTGTCAAAACGGCGCCGCTAGGTCGATTTGACGCGGCAGCCGTCCAAAAACAACGCGGCGCAGGTCTGCACCCGGCGCTCGATCTGCTTGCGCGACGGCAGCGGCATGCCGCCATAGATCGCCGCACGCTGCGGCGCCGATGCGACCATGCCGATCAGCATGCCAGCGACCTCATCGGCATCCTCGATCGCGATCCGCTTGCGCTTGACCTGAAGGCGCAGCCAGCCGGCCAGCGCCTTCACGGTGCGAGCAATGCCGTTGTTGTAAAAATTTGCCGCGAGCTCGGGAAATGTCGCGGATTGCTGCAGCACCATGCGCTGCAACGCCACGACTTCAGGATCGAGCGCGAGATCCGCGCACGCCAGCAGCGCGGCGCGCAGTCCGGTGTCGATGTCGACGTCGTCGCTGGCCTGTAGATCCACGGCGGACAGCAGGCGCTCCAGCCGGTCCGCGCACATCGCCTCGAACAAGGCGGCCTTGCCGGGGAACAGGCGATACAGCGTCTTGGTCGAGATGCCGGCGCCGCGCGCGAGTTCTTCCGTGCTGGTCGCGGCATAGCCTTCGGCCGCGAACGTGTGCCGTGCGGCTTCGAGGACGATCTGCTTCGTCTCCTCGTCGCTGCGCACCGGCGGCCGTCCGCGGGGACGGGCTTCACTGTCCGATTTTGCCTGAGCCATGTTTTTAAATGATGCCTGTCATTCCATTGACAATTCCAAAGCTAGTCTCATTTTGGAAATCGTCAAGTTTCCTAATTCAGGGGAGCCGGCCATGACCGTGCACACCAACCCATCTGCAGCCGCCGAGACCGCCCTTCCTGCCTCTGCGCTGGAGGGCGTCCTGCCCGCCAATCCGACCCGCGCCGTCAGGCAAAAGCTCAATCTCCGCAAGCTGTTGCTGACGGGAGCGGCGGCCATCGCGTTGGCCGGCGCCAGCTGGTACGGCTACGATTACTGGACCGTCGGCCAGTATCTCGTCTCCACCGATGACGCCTATGTGAAGGCCGACAACACCACGATCGCGCCGAAGGTCAGCGGCTATCTCAACGGCGTCCTGGTCGCCGATAACGAGCATGTGAAGGCCGGCCAGATCCTCGCCAGGATCGACGACCGCGACTTCCGCGTCGCGCTCGACCAGGCCCGCGCGGATGTCGCCGCCGCCAATGCCACGGTGACGAGCAAGGAAGCCCAGCTCGACGTTCAGGAAGCGGTGATCACCGCGGCAAAGGCGACCATCGACGTCGACAATGCCGCGAAGGTTTTCGCCAAGCAGGAAAACAAGCGCTACACCGACCTTGCCGCAACCGGCTACGGCAGCGTGCAGAATGCGCAGCAGGCGCAGGCCCGCGACGCCGGTGCGGACGCGACGATTGCGCGTGACAACGCCAACCTCATCTCCGCCCAGAAGCAGGTCGATCTGCTCAAGGCCGAGATCGTGCAGGCCAAAGCCGCCGCCGCCCGCGCCGCCGCGATCCAGCAGCAGGCGGAGCTCAATCTCGGCTACACCACGATCGTCTCGCCGATCGACGGCGTCGTCGGCAACCGTTCCCTGCGCGTCGGCCAGTTCGTGCAGGCGGGCACGCAGCTGATGTCGATCGTGCCGGCCGAGGGCGCCTATGTCGTCGCCAATTTCAAGGAGACGCAGCTCACCCATGTCGCACCGGGCCAGACCGTCGATATCGAGGTCGACATGTTCCCGGGCCAGGTTGTTCACGGCCGCGTCGATTCCATCGCGCCGGCCAGCGGCCAGGAATTCGCGCTGCTGCCGCCTGACAACGCCACCGGCAATTTCACCAAGGTGGTGCAGCGCATCCCCGTCAAGATCGTGCTCGATGGCAAGCATGGAGCCGCGATCGCGCTGCGGCCCGGCATGTCCGTGATCCCGACCATTGCAACACGTTCGGCCGCGCCGACCGCCAATGCGGACGCCGCAGCAAAGGCCAAGCTCGTTTCCGGAGGGTCGTGCCATGTCAAACAGCCTCTCACTTTCGACGCAAGCCACACCGGCCGCGACGTCTAATAGCGTCGCCGTCGATCCCAATCGCGCGAGCGCCGCGACCTGGATTGCCGTGCTCGCCGCCATGATCGGCTCGTTCATGGCGATCCTGAATATCCAGATCACCAACGCCTCGCTCGCCAACATCGAGGGCGGCATCGGCACCGGCGCCGACAACGGCTCCTGGATCTCGACGTCGTACCTGATCGGCGAGATCATCGTGATCCCGCTGACCGACTACCTGAGCCGCGTGTTCTCGTTCCGCCACTACATGCTGGCGAGCGCGACGCTGTTCGCGGCGTTCTCGGTCGCCTGCGCCTTCACGCATGACCTGCCGTCGATGATCGCGATGCGCGGCCTGCAGGGCTTTGCCGGCGGCGTGCTGATCCCGATGGCGTTCACGCTGGTGCTGACCAAGCTGCCGAAGCCGCAGCAACCTGTTGGCCTTGCGATCTTCGCGCTGTCCGTCACTTTCGCCCCCGCGATCGGCCCGACCATCGGCGGCTATCTCACCGAGACCTATGGCTGGCGCACCATCTTCTTCGTCAACGTGATCCCGACCGCCGTCATGGTGGCGGCGCTCTACATGACGCTGGAACGGCAGAAGATGCAGCTCGGGCTTTTGAAGGACGGCGACTGGGCCGGCATCGTCACCATGGCGATCGGACTGTCGGCGCTGCAGGCCGTGCTCGAGGAAGGCAACAAGGACGACTGGTTCTCCTCGCCCTTCATCGTCAAGCTGGCGATCATCGCAGCCGTCAGCCTGACGCTGTTCGTCACGATCGAGCTCACGATCGAGAAGCCGCTGATCCGGCTGCGCCTGCTGACGCAGCGCAATTTCGGCTTCGGCACCATCGCGATGACGATGGTCGGCTTCGCATTGTTCGGCTCGGTCTACATCCTGCCCGCCTATCTCGGCCAGGCCCAGGGCTACAATGCCGAGCAGATCGGCAACGTGCTGGCCTGGACCGGCTTGCCGCAGCTCGTGCTGATCCCGCTGATCCCGAAACTGATGCAGCGCTTTGACACACGCTACATCGCCATCACCGGCCTCCTGATCTTCGCCTATAGCTGCTTCATGAACACGGCGATGTCACCGGACTATGCCGGCGACCAGCTCTGGATCCCGAACATCGTGCGCGCCGTCGGCCAGGCCATGGTGCTGACGCCGCTGACCTCGGTGCTGACAGGCGGCATCGCGCCCCAGGACGCAGCCGCGGCCTCCGGCATCAGCAACATGTTCCGCAATCTCGGCGGCGCGATCGGTACGGCGACGCTTGCCACCATCATCACCAAGCGCGAGCAATTCCACTCCAACATCATCGGCCAGTCGGTCACGCTCGGCCGCGAGGAGGTCCGCACCCGCATCGCGCAGATGACGGACTACTTCATGGCTCACGGCGTGCCGGACCCCCACGCCGCGCGCGAGCAGGCCATCATCGCGCTCGGCAAGACGGTAAAGCGCCAGGCGCTGGTGATGGGCTATTCCGATGCCTTTGCGGTGATCGGCGTGGTTCTGGTACTCGCCGCGATTGCGGTGCTGCTGACGCGACGGGTGAAGGCCGCGGGCGGGGGTGGCGCGCATTAGCGGCTCGCCCATCGATTGCAATTTGTCGCGGCCGTCACGCTTGACGGCCGCTTCTTTTTATGTTCCCTATTCGTTCTGTTCTAGTTATAGTTGTAGTGGGGTTCATTTCATGACGGGTAATGCGCGCGGCGAGCGTGAGCCGACTCAGCTCGTGATTTACAATGATGACGAGACGCCAGATGAGTTCGTCATCGGTCTGCTCCGTCAGGTTTTCGGCAAGACAGACCGGGAAGCCGCCGCGCTGATGACACTCATCGAGCGTGAAGAGAAAGTCGCCTGCGGTCCCTACCCTCAATCGGTCGCGGAGGCGCTGTTCAAATCGGCCAAACAATATGTCTGGCTCGGCCAGCATCCCCTGAAGATCACGCTCGAAGAGATCAAGCCCCCCTGCGAGCTCTGTGGCAAGCCGAAGGGACAGACGGATGTTCGCGTCGGCAACCGCACGGTCTGGCTATGCAGCGACTGTATTCGCGCAGCGGATACCGTGAGCGCGCCGGCAGAGCCGGAAAAGGAATTCGAACACGCTTGCGATGTGCTAGGCTGGCACTTTACCGACGTCCCGCGGAGCAAGCTCGTAACCACTATCCGCCAGTTTCCTGGACATATGCGGGTGGATGTCCAGGCGGCGATTGACAGGCTATTCGGCAAGGCCATCCGGCTGTTCGGGCTGAACGAGGAACAGCGCTACGAAACACTGTCGATTTCGCGGCTCCTCCGGGACGGGCGCAATGCGCTGGCGATTGCACCGCTGCAATATTCCGACATCGATGTCGGCGAGACGAGCCCCGTCAAATGCCTCGATAACGGCCTGTGGCTGTGCGAGCAGGACGGCCTGCGTTATGCCGTCTTGCTCAGCGCACATCGCGAATTCAGCCGCGAGCCGGGCATTCGTCTTGAAATCATCATGCCTGTGGGCACCGCGGGCGCAATCCTCGTCCAGCAATGTTTTGGCGAGTTGGAACAGGCCGTGCAAGCCGCCCGCAGCTATCGCGGCAAGATCCTCTCGCTTGATGCCGATTCCGACTATCGCGGCTACTCGCGCGGCATCACTGTGCATCGATTGCCGCCGATCGCCCGGGACGAGGTGATCTTGCCGGAGCGAACCCTGCGACTACTCGATCGCAACGTGCTGACCTTCGTTGGCACCCGCGAGCAGTTACGGCGACTTGGCCAATCCACCCGCAAGGGCATCCTTCTGTACGGCCCGCCCGGCACCGGCAAGACCCATACGATCCGCTATCTCGCAACACATCTGCCCGGGCATACGACGCTGATTATCACCGCCGAGCAGATCGGCCTGCTCGGCGCCTATATGAGCCTGGCACGGCTGCTCCAGCCGTCGATGGTGGTGATCGAGGATGTCGATCTCATCGCCCGCGACCGCGACGACATGGGGCCGTGCGAGGAATCCATGCTGAACAAGCTGCTCAACGAGATGGACGGGCTGAAAGAGGACGCGGACATCCTGTTCGTCCTGACCACCAACCGGCCCGAAGACCTCGAAGGCGCCCTCGCCGGTCGCCCCGGCCGTATCGATCAGGCGATCGAAGTGCCGCTCCCTGACGAGACCGGCCGCGACAAGCTGGTCCGGCTCTACGGCAAAGGATTGCCGCTCGACGAAGCGGTCATCGCCGAGGCAGCCCGACGCAGCGAGGGCACGAGTTGCGCGTTCATCAAGGAGTTGATGCGCCGCCTGGCGCAGGCCAGCCTCGCGCGCGACGGCGGCAACTCGGTGACGTCAGCCGATATCGACGAGGCGCTCGACGACATGCTGTTCTCCGGCGGCCGGCTCAATGCGCGATTGCTTGGCGGCGCCCAAGCGATGGCGACGGGGTAAATCAGCCGCCGTCGCGCTCTGCTGCATCTGCCTCTACGGCGCGCAGGCAAAGCTCGCGGCCTCCGTCGCCGGGCCGCTCTTGTACTGCGGCCAGGCCGGCCAGCGGCACAGCGGCAGCGCGCGCATGACCGCAAAGGAGGGTGCCTCGACCTTCTGCTCGCTGACCTCCAGGTCGCCGGGCGCCTTGCCCTTCTCGACCCAGTCGACCAGCACGCTCAGCATGTCGACATTGGCCGGCGCGCCGGAGCCGACATGGTCGACACCGGGCGCGGTGTAGAGCCGTGCGAACTCCGCCGTCTCGGCCTTGCCGAGCTTGCGCTCGACGCTCTCGAAATAGCGGATGCCGGCATAGGGGCTCTGCGCATAGTCGGCCATGTGCTCGAGCATGATCAGCCGGCCGCCGCGCCCGCGAAAACGGCTGAGATCAGGATCGGTCGAATCCATGAGATTGGAGACCTCGAGCAGCCGCGCCTTGTGGTCCTCCACCTTGTAGGTGGCGACGTCGAGCTTGGGATCGCGTGCGAATACATGTTGGATGCCGCCGGCGCCGTAGATCCAGGCGATGCCGTTGTTGGGCGCCGGCGGCTGCGCGGGCGGCGCGGTGCCGAGCCACCATGCGACCCAGCCGCCGGTCGGCCCGATCGCCGGCGTATCCTCGCCGGAGATGCCCCAGCCCGGATAATCATCGAGCCCGTTGGCGAGCGCGAACGGGAATTTGTAGGTTCCGTGCAGCGTGATCACGGCCCTGATCTGCGGCTCGGTGAGACATTGATCGCCACTCTGGCCGCTGGCGCAACGCAGCGTCTCGAGCTTGAATGCGGTCTTGCAGGCGACGGGATCGCGCACCAACGCGTTGCCGGAGCCGTCGGCCTTGTCGCAGGTCGCTCGCACCGCATCGGCGACGAGCTTGACCTGCGTTGGATTGATCCAGCCCTCGCCCATGGTCGCAAGCCCCGAGCGCGTGCCGGCATGCTGCAGGCCGACCCAGTTGATGACGGGCACGCGGGCGAAGATGCCGTCGAAATCGTCGGGGTAGCGCTGGGCCATGGTGAGGCCTTCGCGGCCGCCCTCGGACGAGCCCATGAAATACAGCTTCTCCGGCTTCTTGCCGTAGGCGCGCTCCATCAGCGTAACGGCGGCGTCGCGCACCTTCTTGTAGGCGCGATGCGCAAAGTTCTCGAAGGCTTCGTCGTTCGCCGCGAACAATTGCGGCGGCTCGCCCGGCTTGGACTCGTGCCCGGAGTCCGTGCCGTAGGTGACGAAGCCGCGCGCCAGCGGCGACGGCTTGTCGAAGGGATAGGCCGGCGGCAACCCGAGGCCCGTGATCAGCACGCCATTAAAACCGCCGCCGCCATATTGCAGCGAGCGGCCGTTCCACTCGACGGGCAGGTTGACCTGGAATTTGATCGGCGGCGCCTTGGGATCGACGGGGTCGATATGGCCGAGCACCTTGCAGAAGGCGGGATTGGCCGGCGTGATGCGGCCCGACGGCGTCGGCCCGCGCTCGGCGACGGCAATCTGCGATGGCGCCTGCAGCGTTGCGGAATCGATCTTCACGGCATCGGCCCCGCCAACGAGCCCCTTGCAGACGGTGTCGGCATCTTCGGCCAATGTCGCCGCGAACGCGCCGGTCGCGCCCAGCGCCGCTGCCGTCCCCACCAGCCACGCGCACAGCTTCGCCCTCGATAGCGTCATCGTTTCCACCCGGTTTTCTCTGTTCTGCGTCCGACAGTCGGCTGCATTCAACGCAACCTTCACGCCTGCGTCAATCGCTTCAAAACGATCCAAGCGCGCTACCCAGCGCGATCACGGCCACCAGCGCCAGCAGCGACGTCACGATGCCCACCATCACGATGTCGAAATAGCTGTCGCGATGCGTCAGGCCGCAGATCGCAAGCAGGCTGACGACGGCGCCGTTGTGCGGCAAGATATCCAGCGTGCCGGAGCCGATCACCGCGACGCGGTGCATCAGCGCAAGGTCGATGCCGGTGCGCTCGGCGAGCTCGACATAGGTCTGGCCGAGCGCATCGAGCGCGATCGTCAGGCCGCCCGATGCGGAGCCGGTCAACGCGGCCAGGATGTTGGTCGCCACCGCCAGCGACACCAGCGGGCCGCCTTCGATCGCGAGCACCCAGTCGCGCACGATCGTGAATGCCGGCAGCGCGGCGACGACCGCGCCAAAGCCGACCAGGCTGGCGACGCTGAATGCAGGCAGCACCGACGCATTGGCACCGGCATCCATGGTCTGGCGCAGCGCCGGCAGCCTGCTCCAGTTCAGCACGATGGTCGCGACGATGGCCGCGGTCAGGGCAACCGCGACCGACCACACGCCCGCCACGGCGGCGAGCGAGGTGCCGCCGAAGCGCTGTTCGGCGAGATAGGAGACATCGAGGCGCGGCAGCACGCCCAGCGACATCACGAGATTGACGGCGACGACGACGACCAGCGGCACGATGGCGCTCACGACAGGCGCGGCCGCGCTACTGCGATGGCCGTGCTTCATCTCTGCCGGATCGAATTCACGTGCCGTGGTCGCGCGTTCGCGCACGAACTCGTCGGACGCCGCCCGCTCGGTCGTATCCTCGGCGTCGTCGCCATAACCCTCCCCGGCGCGCCGAGCCCTGGCCTCGGCGCGATGCAGCCACCACAATCCCGTGCCGAGCATGATCAGGGAGGCGATGATGCCGAGGCCCGGCGCGGCAAAAGGCGTCGTGCCGAAGAACGGCATCGGGATCGCATTCTGGATCGACGGCGTGCCCGGCAGCGCCGACATGGTGAAGGTCGAGGTGCCCAGCACGACCGCGGCCGGAATCAGTCGCTGCGGTATCGCGGCCGCGCGAAACAGCGAGCGCGCCATCGGAACGATGACGAAGAATGCGACGAACAGGCTGACGCCTCCGTATGTCACCAGCGCACCGGCCAGCACGACGGCCAGCACCACGCGCCGCTCGCCCAGCCGCTTCGCCATGAAGCCGGCAACGGACGTGACCGCGCCGCTGTCGTCCATCAGCTTGCCAAAGACGGCACCGAGCAGGAAGATCGGAAAGAATTGCGCCAGGAAGCCGCCCGCGCTTGCCATAAAGACCTGAGTCAGGTTCGCCAGCAGCGGCTCGCCGCCGAACAGCGCCGCCACGAGCGCGGCGAACGGCGCGAGCAGGAGAACGCTCCAGCCGCGAAAGGCGAACAGCACCAGCAGTCCAAGCCCGACGAGAAGGCCGAGAAGCCCCATGCCTCAGCACTCCGCCAGCAGGACGTCGAGATCGGCGGTCGAGCGCTGGCCGATATCGGCGCCGTGCTCGTTGAGAAAGGCCTCGGCCGCCAGCCGGCCCTCGGCCCGGAGCATCGAGACGAACTCCCACTCCGCATTGAGCTTTGACGAAGCGCCGAACTTCGCCAGCATGTCGCTCTTGATCCGGTGCGTCCGCATCTTCGCCCAATGTACGCCCTCGCCGCTGCCGGGATCCGCGGCCTGACGCAGCAGCGCGATCATCCGCAGCTCCTTCATCAGCGGCGAGTTGAAGGAGATTTCGTTGAGCCGGTTGAGGATCTCCGCCGCCGTGCGCGGTTCCTCCGGCCGCTCAGTCGGATTGATCTGAACGAGGATGGTGTCGTAGGCGCCGCTTTCGCGCACCAGCGGCGTGATCGTCGGATTGCCGGCGAAGCCGCCATCCCAATAGAGCTCGCCATCGATCTCGATGGCCCGGAACATGGTCGGCAGGCAGGCCGAGGCAAGCAGGACGTCGGCGGTGATCTCCGCGTTGCGAAAGATGCGGCCGCGCCCGGTCCGCACGCTCGTCGCGGTGATGAACAGCTTGATCGACGAGCTCGCGAGGCGCTCGAAATCGATACTCTCGGCCAGCACCGCGCGCAGCGGATTGTAGCCGGTCGGATTGAGGTCGTAGGGCGATAGCACCCGCGACATCAGGTCGGTGAGGACGTAGAAGGGCGAGGTATCGAGCGTCCAGCGTCCCATCAGCCGGTCGAGCGGGGAGCGCTGCAGCGGGCTGAAGGCCGCGGCCCGGGAGACGCGCCGCCAATATCGATCGAGTGCCTCGCGCCCGCCCTCGGCGCCGCCGGCGGTCCAGCCATCCGCCAGCACGGCCGCATTCATGGCGCCGGCCGACGTTCCCGAGATCGCGGCGATGGTAAGCCATTTTTCTTCGAGCAGCCGGTCAAGCACGCCCCAACTGAAGGCGCCGTGCGAGCCGCCGCCCTGAAGTGCGAGATCGATCAGTACGGCGTCCCGTTCCATCGGCACCCACGCAACTGAAGCTCAAATTCGACGAGATTTGTTCCTCGCCGAAGACAGTTTAGAGAGCCGTAGCCGCACAATGCAACCGGAACGTGACGACGGGCTAGTGCTCGAAGATCAGCCTTGCGCCGACCGTGCCTTCGAGACTGCGGATCTGGTCGAGCAGCACGCCTGAATCCTGGCCGCCGAGATCGGCGTCGAGCACGACGTAGCCGAGGTCGCCGGCGGTCTCCAGATATTGCGCGGCGATGTTGATGTCGCGCTGGAGGAACACCTCGTTCAGCCGCCGCAGCATGCCCGGCACGTTGCGATGGACATGGCTGAAGCGCGCGCCGGCGGGGCGCAGATGCAGCTGCACCTCCGGGAAATTCACCGCGCCCATGGTCGAGCCCGTGATGAAATAATCGACCAGCTTGCGCGCGACCTCGCCGCCGATGCGCTCCTGCGCCTCCTCGGTCGAGCCGCCGACATGCGGGGTCAGGATGACGTTGTTGAGGCCCTGCACCGGGCTCTTGAAACGCTCCGCGTTCGAGGACGGCTCGACCGGAAACACGTCGATTGCGGCACCGGCGATGTGACCGTCGCGCAGCGTGCCGGCGAGCGCATCGAGATCGACGACCGTGCCGCGGCTGTTGTTGATCAGGAACGAGCCGGGCTTCATCGCGCGCAGCTCCTTCTCGCCGATCATGCCGGCAGTTTCCGGCGTCTCCGGCACGTGCAGGCTGACCACGTCGCTCTGCGCCAGCAGCTCTTCGAGCTTCTCGACCGGCTCGGTGTTGCCGTGGCGGAGCTTGTCGGTGCGATCGTAATAGATCACGCGCATGCCCATGGCCTCGGCCAGCGTCGAGAGCTGCGAGCCGATATTGCCATAGCCGATGATGCCGAGGGTGCGGCCGCGCACCTCGCGGCTGCCGGCCGCCGACTTGTCCCAACCGCCGCCATGCGCCGACACCGAACGCGGAAAGATCTGGCGCAGCAGCATCACGATCTCGCCGATCACGAGCTCGGCAACGCTGCGGGTGTTGGAGAACGGCGCGTTGAACACGGGAATACCGCGCTTGCGCGCGGCCAGCAGATCGACCTGGTTGGTGCCGACGCTGAAGCAGCCGACCGCAAGCAGCCCGTCGGCCGCCGCGAGCACCTTGTCGGTGATCTGGGTGCGCGAGCGGATGCCGAGCAGCGACACGCCCTTGAGCGCCCGGCGAAGGTCTTCGCCATCCAGCGCCTTGGTCAGCCGCTCGACATTGGTGAAGCCCGCGCTCCGGAACAGGTCCACGGCGCTGTCATTGACGCCTTCCAGCAGCAGCGCCTTCGCGCTCCGCTCAGGGCTTTGGCCTGGGGCTGACATAGAATCTCCATAGATGACGGCTTTGCCGCAGCTCTTAGACCGCGTACGGTGGGCAGCACAATAGGCCTTGGATATGGGAGGAAGATGGCGGGGCGGGAGGGTGGGCTTGGTATCCCACCAGCTCCGTCCTTCCCGCGCTCACAATGACCGTCCGTCATCCTGAGGTGCGAGTGGCGCGATGCCAAGCATCGCGCCGGGAGCCTCGAAGGATGAACGGCCCCGATGCAGCCGGGCCGTCGCCCTTCGAGGGCCGCCAAGAGGCGGCCACCTCAGGGTGACGGTGCTACTCGGTCGTCCGTCAAATCACATAGAATCCGTGCGTGCCGTCCAGGCGGAGCTGCTCGACGAGACCATACTCCCAGTCGAGATAGGCCTGCATCGCGCGCTCGGCGACTTCGGTGCCCTCGTAGGGACGGCGGTAGCGGTGCGCCGGGTCCAGCTTCGGCAGCACGAGCGGCGGGGCGATCTCGAGCGCGCCGTCATAGCCGCCTTCGAGCACGTAGACCTCCCAGCCCATCTGCGCGAGCCAGGACGCCGTCATGTCGGCACGGACGCCCTTGTCGTCGGTGAGGACGATCCGCGCGCCGCGCACCGGCGCGGCCATGTCGGTTTCCTGGACGAGCTGGCCGCCCGGATAATGGCGAAAGCCGGGGAGATGGCCGGCCGCATGTTCCTCGGCATCGCGCACGTCGAAACGATAGAGCGTGCGATGGGTTTCCGCACGCAGCGCCGACATCTCGCTCGCGCCGATGTGGCGAACGCCGGCGCGATAGGCGACGTCACGGGCATTGGCCGGGCCGCCCGCGAACGATCCGATCCCGCCGCGCTTCTCCGCACCGTGGTTGAGCGTGTGCCGCGCCAGCGTCCAGCCGATCGTGCCGTTGCGCAGCGCCCGCACCTTGTTGGGCACGCCGGCATTGATCAGCGACTGGGTGCCGATGATCGAGCGGGTGCGGCCGGCGCAATTGACGATGATGGTGGTCTCGGGATCGGGCGCGGCCTGACCTGCCCGCAGCACCAGTTCCGCGCCGGGTACGCTGACCGAGCCCGGAATGTTCATGGTCGAATATTCATCGAAGCGGCGGACGTCGAGAATGGCGATGTTGGCCTTGTCGGCAATCAGCTTCGCGACCTCGTCGGCGCTGAACGACGGCGTGTGGCGGCGCGCCTCGACCAGTTCGCCAAAGGCCTTGGAGTAGGAATTGACGTCCTCGAACATCTGATAACCCGCATCGCGCCAGGCCATCAGCCCGCCATCGAGCGCACGGACGTTGGTGTAGCCGAGCCCGGCCAGCCGTTCGGCGCCGGTCGCGACGAGCCCCTCGCCGTCATCATAGAGCACGATCGCCACGTCCTTGCGCGGCAGCCTCACCGCGGCTTCGATCTCGATCCGGTCCGCAGCCATGTTGGCGGCGAACAGGGGATGGCCGGTGGCGAAGGCGGCCTCGTGCCTGAGATCGAGCAGCGCGACCTCCTCGCGCAACAGCAGCGCGCGACGGATATCGGCGGGAGAGACGGTCGAGAGCTTCATGGCAAGAACCCTAGCAAGAACCCTAGCGAGGACAGGCCAAGGCTTTTGAACGATTAGGGGCGCGTTGGCTAGCCTTCGCGCACGCTCACTCGCCCGGAACCAGCCGCCCGAGCGGTGGCTGCGCCGGGCGCCGCAGCTTGCGGCGCGACAGATAGAGCAAAATGCCGGTGACCGAGAACAGCGGCATCAGCGCGGCGGCGATCATGAAGGCGAGCTTGCCGGGCCAGCCCAGGAATGCGCCACGGTGGATGTCCAGCACGTTGGCGATGATCTTCTCGCTGAACGTCTTGTCGGCATAGCGTTCGGCCGAGATCACTTGCCCCGTGATGGCATCGATGCGGAATTCGTCGCGCGTCGTATCGAGCGTCGAGTCCTTCGGCCACGACCGGATCCGGATCACCGTTCCCGGCCCGCTGGGCAGCGCCAGCAGCACCCTGGAGAAACGGCCGGCCTCCTCGCGCTGGATCGTCGTCCAGGCGCGATCGAATCCGATCGGCTGGGCCGGCTGGTCACGACCGGCCGCGCGCGGCGCCTTCGCAGCCATCTTCGGCTGCATCTTTGCGGCAGCGATCTCGGGGCGCGACAGCAGCCAGACGACACCGTCCTTGTACCAGTCGAACGAGTACCACAGCCCGGTCAGCGTCATCACCAGATAGACCGGGAGCACCCAGGTGCCGATCACCGCGTGCAGCGAGCGATGCAAGCCGCGGCCGCTGAGGCCAATATTGGGCTTCAGCCACATCTTCACGCTGCTGGCGCGGCGCGGCCAGCGCAACACCAGGCCCGTGATCAGCATGACGATCAGGCCGATCGCGGCAATGCCGGTGATCGGGCGACCCCAGCCCTTGGCCTCGCCGGGAATGAGCAGCCAGCGATGCAGTTGGCGGACGGTGACGAAAAACTCTTCGCCGCGCGGCACGCCCAACACGCGGGCATCATAGGGATCGACATAGAGCGAGCCGCGCCGGGCGCCCTGCTCGTCGCGGCCGAAGCGGACACGCACCGCCGCCGACGGATCGCTCGACCGCGTCAGGGATGCGACCTTGCCGATATCAGGCATCGCCTGCAACCGCGCGACCAGCTCGTCGGGCATCAGCGCCGGCGTCTGGCGCGGCGCGACCTGCATGATGCCGTTGTTCAGATAGTCACCGATCTCGTCCTCAAAGCTCATGATCGAGCCGGTCAGCGCGATCAGCGCGAGCAGCAACGCAAGCACCAGGCCGGCGATGGAATGGACCTGGTGCAGGACGGCCTTGATGGTGTGCCCGACCCTACTCATCGAATCCCGCCTTCTTGATGAGCGCGATCGCGGCTTTCTGGGCTGCGGAGATCTCGTCGACCGGCAGCGCATCGGCATTGAATGAGCCCATCTCGGCAACCACGGGCGCGCGTTCAGCCGTGGCGACCACGGGATATTCCAGCTCGGCGGCGGCAAAGATCCGTTGCGCCGCCGGGGTCACGAGGAATTCGAGGAATTTTCGTGCGTCGGCGGGATGGGGCGCGTGTTTCGCGATGGCCGCGCCGGTGAGATTGACGTGCGTGCCGCCGCCCCTGAATGCCGTCGGCACCGCCTTGACGTCCGCCGCCCAGTTGCGCCAATCGGCCCCCTCCCGTCCGTCGCGCAATTGCGCCAGGGCCACGGTGTTGCCGATGCCGATCTCGCACATGCCTTGCGCGATCTCGCGGACGACGTCGTTGTCCTTGCCATCGGGCTTGTGGGCGAGATTGGCCTTCAGGCCGGCGAGCCAGCCTTGCGTCGCGGCTTCGCCGTGATGGACGAGATAGGCCGCGACCAGCGCGACATTGTTCTGGTGAAGCGGCGCGCGCATGCAGAGTTTGCCGCGCCATTGGGGATCCGCGAGGTCTTCGTAGTCGATTTGCGCAAGCGCGCTGTCCTTGCGGGCAAAGACGACGCGCGGGCGGATCGCGAGCGCAAGCCATTGCGCGTCGCTGCCGCGGAGATTTGCCGGGACAGCCTGCTCGATGCGCGCGGACGAAACAGCCTGTGTGAGCCCAAGGGCCGAGAGCTCGGTCGTCTTGTCCAGTCCGATCGTCAACAACACGTCCGCGGGCGACGCTGCGCCTTCCGACGCAAGGCGCTTGACGAGCCGATCCTCGACGAAGACCACGTTCACCTTGATGCCGCTGGCTTCCGTGAAAGCGGCAACGACAGGCGCGACCAGGGCCGCTTCCCTGGTCGAATAGAGTATGATCTCCTCGGCGCGGCTCGCACCCGTGGCGGCAAGGCAGGCAGCCGCCAGCGCGATCAGGACCCCGATGGCTTTGTGCCGCGCCGCCATCGCTAGAAGTTCACCGTTGCCGACAGCGAGAAGCGGCGGGCATCGCCGATGGCGACGGCTAAAGCGCTCCCGGTAGTGGACGTATAGTAGAGCTTGTCGAACAGGTTCTTGACGTTGAACTGATAGGTCACCGGCAGCTTGTCGATCTTCGTGTCGTAGGTCGCAAAGACGTCTGCGACGGTATAGGCTGGCAGGAAGAACGAGTTGGCGGAATCGGCCGGCCGGTCACCGACATAGTGCGCGCCGCCGCCGAGCCGCAGACGTCCGGGCAGCCGCTCGCCGAAATCGTAGACGAGATAGAGCGAGGCCGTGTTCATCGCGGCGTTGAACAGCTTGGCGTTCCCGACATCGGGATCGTTGATCAAGCGCGCATCGGTATAGCCGTAACTTCCGATCATGCTCCAATCGTCAGTCAGCTTACCGGTCACGTCCAACTCGACTCCGCGCGACCGGGCCGCGCCGGACGTTCGCGCCGAAACCGTGCCGTTGCCGAGATCGTCCCTGACCAGCACATTCTTCTTCTGGATGTCGTAGAACGCCAAGGTGCCCGACAGCCGCTTGTTGACGTCGAACTTGAAGCCGGTTTCCCACTGCGTACCTTCCTCGGGCGGGAGATTTCCGGTGACCACAAAGCCTATGGTCGTCCCCGCGAACTGCGCAATCGTCGAGGTCGGCTTCAGCGACTGCGTATAGCTCACGTAATAGGAGAGCTGATCGTTCAGCTTGAAGATGACGCCGCCGAGCGGCAGCACCTTGTCGCCCGCGAGATTCGTGTTGGTGATGAATTTGGGCCGGCCCTTTCCGGCGAGTTGCTCATATTCCATCCAGCGCACGCCGCCGACCACGGACAGCCAGTTGGTCACATGGAACGTGTCCTGGGCGAAGAAGCCGCGGGTGCCGAGCAGGTCGGTCTGCTCGCTGTCGACTGCAGAAATGGTCGTGCCCGGTGTGACCAGCCCGTAGACCGGATTGTAGAAATTGAAGCTCGGGGTCGCCTGGCGGATCAGGTCGCGACGATCGATGGTGCGATACAGCGCCTCGCCCCCGAACAGGATCTCGTTGCGGAAGCCGCCCACCCAGACGTCACCCTGGAGATAGGAGGTGCCGTAGCTGGCGTTGCTCAGCGAGTTCTGGGTACCGTCATTGCTGCGGGTCTCGACGCCGGTCTTGGCGTTGACGCCGGTGATGCGAAGCTGATTGGCGCTGTAGGTCTCGGTGTTGTAGCTGTAGGCCGCCGTGACCTTCCAATTGTCGTCGAGCTTCTGCTCGACGGAGGCCTGTATCAGGTCCGAGTTACCCCACATGTTGTTGAAGGGCTCGTCGAGCCGGCGCGTCTTCGGGATCGCCAGCGGCGCGCCGTTGACGAAGGCCGTGCCGCGGTCGAACGGAAAGATGAACTCGCGGTGCTCATAGGTCAGCTGGACCGTCGTGGTCTCGCCGTACCAGGCGAGCGACGGGTTCACCAGCATTTCCCGGTGGCGGCCAAAATTGCGCCAGTAATCCTCGCTGACGCCGTAGCCGATGAAGCGATAAGCAAGGCCGCCGTCACCGATCGGACCGGTGATGTCGAGCGTGCCGTCGGCGCCGCTCCGGTTGTTCGCGTAGGTCGAACCGAGCAGCGTGACCGAACCGTGCTGATAGAGCTCGGGGCGCTTGCTGATGGTGTTGACGATGCCGCCGGGATCCATGATGCCGTAGAGCAGCGAAGCCGGTCCCTTCAACACCTCGACGCTGTCGACCGCGGCGTTCAGGCTGCGGCCCTGCACCAGCGGCATGCCGTTGCGCATGATCGAGCCGTCGCGGTTGTCGCCGAAGCCGCGGCGGATCACCGCGTCCTGGGTGCCGGCCAGCGTGTTGGTCTGCGTGATCCCGCTGATGTTGACCAGCGCATCGTCGATGTTGCGCGGCAATTGGTCCTTCAGCACTTGCGCTGGCACGACGTTGACGGTCTGCGAGGTATCGAGCGGCGAGGCGCCGCTGCGCAGCGTCGTCGCGCTCGGCATCGCACGGTAACCGAGCTTTGCGGCCTCTTGCGCGGCAGCCGCCGCGGCGGCGCGCTCCGAGAGCGTCGGCTCCACAGGGGCGGCCGTCGCATTGCGGCTGCGCTGACGTGCGGCAGTTTGCTTGCGACGCGGAGACTGTTCCGCGGCACGGGCCGCCGGTTTCGGCCGCTGCGCCGGTGCTTCCACCGTCACCGGCGGCAGCGCCGATTGCGCCTGTGCGCTCGTCGTGTTGGCGGGAGTTTCGGCGAACAGCACGGCTGCGCCGATGAGAAGACCTGCACGGCTCTTGCCGGCACGAAGACGATGGCCGCTGACGCGCTGGCCATCCACGAAGGCACGCACTTTCATTCCACTTCAAGTCAAGAACGTTGAAGTGTCGGCCTGTAACAGTCGCTGCGAGCGAAGAGAACCGCAGCCGGGCTTGAATAGCTCTAGTGTTGAATCGTTCTAAGCGCAGAAGCGCGCCGAACGTCAATCAAGGATTGATCTCGCAACAATCGTGACACGCTGGGCGCGAATTCGCGGCAACGTGTCACGGATTTGTGCGATCTCACACGGCGGCGGGAGCGGTCAGCTCGTCGAGCTTTTGCTTGAACGCCGCGCCATCAGACCAGGCGCGGAGCGGCGGACGAACGCGCAGCCATGCCGCATCCCCGGTCTGTGCCGCGAGGATCGCCTTCAGCGTCGCGGTGAATGACGGTGTCTTCAGCACGATGTCGACCGCGGCCTTCATGCGCGCTTCGACATCCTTGCCGTCGACCATGCCCTTGACCAGCTCAGGCACGACATTGGCCATGCCGCAGATGGTGCCGGCGCCGCCGCCGGCAATCACGCGAGTGATATCGGTCTCGTTGCCGACGGTGATGGCGAGCTCGGGCGCGGCGGCACGGAATGCCTGGAACTGCTTGAAGTCGCCGCTGGAGTCCTTCAGGCCGGCAACCACCTTGCCGTAACGCTTGCGCAAATTCGCGGCGACGCTGGTCGGGATCGCGACGCCGGAGACCTGCGGGATGTGATAGAGATAGGCGCGCAGGCGATCGTCGCCGACACCGTCGAAGATCGCAGCGAACGCATCCTCAATGCCCTCGGGCGAGACGCCGCGATCGAAATAGGGCGGCAGATACAACACGTGGCGGAGGCCAAGGCCGAGCACGGCGCGCGTCAGCGCGATGCTGTCGCTGATGGCGGGAAAGCCGCCGCCGATGCCGATGCGCTCCGGCGCGATGCCAGCCTTGAGCACGGCTTCGATGGTCGCGACGCGCTCGGCGACATTGAACGAGGTGCCCTCGCCGGTGGTGCCGAACAGCACGACACCGTCGACGCCCTTGCCGAAGAGTTTTTTGGCGTGAGCTGCGAGCTTGGCGGAGTCCACACCGCCGTCCGCCAACAGCGGCGTTGCCGACGCCACCCAGAACCCGCGAATCGCCTCCGTCATCTCACCACCCTTTGCTGCAACCTCGGAACCAAGCCCCTGATCTCCAACGATCTTGGCGGCCTTCCGAGCCTTGTTTTTGCTTTACTTTTCATGTTGTACCTTACATACAAGACCGACGCAAACCCTTTCCACCGTCGCTGCACGCATGAGGCGCAGCCGAATTTAGAGGAGGTCTCGCATGAACATGGTGACCCCCATCGAGCGTCCCGACCAATTGCTCGGCGCGTTGCGCGACAAGCTCGGCGCAGCCGCGGTGCTGACCGGCGCGGATGTGCCGGCGCGCAATTGCAACGACTGGAGCGCGAGCCTGCCGCAGACGCCGCGCGCGGTGATCCGCCCGCTCGATGCGCAGGGCGTTGCCGATGCGATCCTGACCTGCCGGCAGGCGCGCCTGCCGTTCGTGCCGCAGGGTGGCTTGACCGGGCTGTGCCGCGGCGCCTCGCCTGAAACGGGCTGGGTCGCGATCTCGCTGGAGCGCATGACCGGCATCGAGGAGATCGATCGCGCGTCGATGACGATGACGGTGAAGGCGGGCACACCGCTGGAGACGATCCAGAAGGCTGCGGACGAAGCCGGCTTCTTCTTTCCGCTCGATCTCGGCTCGCGCGGCTCCTGCGCGATTGGCGGCAACCTCTCCACCAATGCCGGCGGCAACCGCGTGATCCGCTACGGCATGACGCGCGAGCTGGTGCTCGGCCTCGAAGTGGTGCTGCCCGACGGCACCATCATCACCAATCTCAACAAGCTGATGAAGAACAATGCGGGCTATGATCTGAAGCATCTCTTCATCGGCTCGGAAGGTACGCTCGGCATCATCACCCGCGTCGTGCTGAAGCTGTTCCCGAAGCCGCGCTCGACCATGGCCGCGCTCTGCGCGCTGAAGGACTATGCCGCGGTGATCGCGCTGCTCGATGCCGCGCGCAGCGGACTCGGACCTTTGCTGTCGGCCTTCGAGGTGATGTGGCCGGACTATTGGGACGTGATCACGACGCGCGCCGGCGTGAAGCCGCCGGTCGCTGCGGGTCTCGGCCTTTACGTGCTGGTCGAGGCGCAAGGCACCGACGAGAGCATCGATGCACCGCGCTTCCAGGCCTGGCTCGAAGAGCTGATGGAGCGCGGACTGCTGGCCGATGCCGCGGTGGCGCAATCGCTGGGCCAGACGCAGGCGTTCTGGCGTGTGCGCGACATCTGCGCCGAGTTCGGCCAGGTGCTGGGGCCGCACATCTCCTACGACATCGGCCTTGCGGTGGCGCGGATGGACGAGTTCGCCACGCGCTGCAAGGCCGCGCTCGCTGACGGCATCAAGGGCTGCGAGAGCGTCTATTACGGCCATATCGGCGACGGCAATCTGCATCTGGTGTCCTGGGTCACCGGCCTCACCGTCGAGCAGCAGCCGAAGGAAGAGATGGACGCGATCATCTACGGTCTCGTGCGCGAGATGGGCGGCAGCGTCTCCGCCGAGCACGGCATCGGCACCTTGAAGAAGAAGTGGCTGGGGCATGCCAGGAGCGAGCCCGAGATCGCGCTGATGCGTACCCTGAAGGCTGCGCTCGATCCCGATCATCTGCTCAATCCCGGCAAGGTGATCTGAACGGGAGAGCGCATGAGATCGCTCAAGCTCGATACGCCGAAATCGCTGTCGCAGCGCGTGATGCAGAGGCTGCGGCAGGCCATCATCGAGGGCGAGTTCTCGCTCGGCGCCGCGATCTCCGAGGAGATGGTGGCGAACTCCTTCGGCGTCAGCCGCACGCCGGTGCGCGAGGCGATGGGCCAGTTGCAGGCGCAGGGGCTCGTGGTGATCCGGCCGCAGGTCGGCAGCTTTGTCTTCACCCCGAGCGCGGACGACATCACCGCGCTCTGCACCTTCCGCATCGCGCTTGAACCCAAGGCGGCCGAGCTTGCCTTTCGCCATGATCGCGCCGGCGCGCTCGCATCGATGAGCGAGTCGATCGCGGCAATGGAGCCTGCGGTCGAGGCCAGGGACAACATCGCCTATGGCCGCGCCGACGCCGCCTTCCACGAGGCGCTGTTTGCCCATTGCGGCAACCGCTATCTCGCCGAGTCCTACCAGCTCGTCGCGGGCCGCGTCGCCGCGCTGCGCACCAATCTGACCTCGCCGATCGACGTGCGGACGCGCTCCTCCTTCGACGAGCACCGCAAGCTGCTCGACCTGTTCGCGCGCGGCGAGTTTGCGGCGTTCGAAGCGAGCATGACCACGCACATCACCAATTCGGCTGTGGTCTATGCCAAGGCCTTGAAAGTGGACGCGCTGAAGGCGGATTGACCGTTACCGCCCGTCCTTCGATTCCGGCCGGTCCAGGAAGTCCAGCGCGGTGTTGATCTGTTCGAGTTGGTGCTCGATCCTGTCGCGATCCTCGACGGCGTGCGCCTTCTCGAGTTCCTCGACGAGCTTCTGCTTCCGAGCCAGCAAGTTCTCTATGACCGTACTCACAAGACCCCCATCGCCCCGAAGCGAGCATCGGGGCAAAAACCGGTTGCGGACACTGGCGCCGGAGTTGCCGAGGCGCGCGGGAGCGTGGCTCGCGCGGGTGCCTAGGTCAGAATGTCCACGGGGGCGGATGGTTCCTGCAAATGAACCCGAGCCGATGCAACTATTTGTGGCGAAACTCCAGCACCAGAAGCCGCATCATGATCTGCATCACAAATGTCCTTGCTCGCGGAGCGCCCGCAGATCCGATGCCGGCCGCAGTGAGAAGGCGGACGAGGGATCGCTGAAGACGCAGCCGGCCGGTATGTGGATGGAATCACATAGCCGAGCGCGCTGGCCTCGCGAGGCGGGCGTGATACGGTCCTGCAAAACAAGCATCGTCAGTTCGGGCGGATGAGGGAGGCGCACCATGCACAAGGTCTGGATCGAAGCGGCGTTGAACGGACCGTGGAGCCGCGCGCTTCAGCCCGGCATCCCCGACACGATCGAGGCGATCGTCGCCGAGGGCATCGCCTGCGCGGAAGCGGGCGCGGCGATCATTCACACCCATGCCTATGACGGCGGCGGGCCGCAGACGTTCGACTGGCAAATCTATGCCCGCATCATCGAAGGCATCCGCGCCAAGGTCGATGTGCCCGTCTATCCCTCCATCCCCGGCCTCGATGCGCTCGGCAATGTTGCCGATCCCAAGGCGCGCTTTGCCCATATCGAACGGCTTGCCGAACGCGGCCTGCTCGAATTCGCGGTGGTCGATCCCGGCAGTGTCAATTTCACGCTGACCGCGACCAATGCGCAGGCGAAGCCGGCGGAGACCTATCTCAATCCGGAGACCCATATCCGGCACGGGCTTGATGTCGCCAAGCGCCACGGCATCCACCCCGCCTTCGCGATCTACGAACCCGGCTTCATCCGCGCAGGTGCCGCACTGGCCCGCGCGAGCGGCGTGAAGTCGCCGGTCTACCGCTTCATGTTCTCGGAGCAATTCGCCTTCTGCTTCCCGCCGAAGCCGTATGGCCTCGCCGCGCTTGTCACGCTGGCGGAGGAGGAAGCGGCGGGTGCGCCCTGGATGGTCTCCGGCCTCGGCGTCGACATCACGCCGCTGATCGGCGAGGCCGTGGCCCGCGGCGGCCATATCCGCGTCGGGCTGGAGGACGCGCTGCTGGGCTCCACAGTGACCAATCTTGGCCTGGTCGAGGACGCGGTGCGGAGGGTCCGCGAGCATGGCGGCGAGCCGGCGACGACGGCCGAGGTGCGGCAGGCGCTGGCGAAAGGTTAACCCGACCGAACGACTACGGAACCTCAATCTTTCACGCGTCCGTCGGTTGAATTCGCGGGGCCGGGGTCTTATCCCTTGGCCCCATGGACACCCAGATCATCGCCGCCGAAAAGCCCCTGATGGCCCAGGCATGCCCGCGCAAGCCGGCGCCGTTCCTTCCCATGAGCCGCGCCGAGATGGACGCGCTCGGCTGGGATGCCTGCGACATCGTGCTGGTGACCGGCGATGCCTATGTCGACCATCCCAGCTTCGGCATGGCCATCATCGGCCGGCTGCTGGAGGCGCAAGGCTTTCGGGTCGGCATCATCGCGCAGCCGGACTGGCAGTCGGCCGAGCCGTTCAAGGTGCTGGGCAAGCCAAAAGTGTTCTTCGGCGTCACCGGCGGCAACATGGACTCCATGGTGAACCGCTACACCGCGGACCGGCGCCTCCGCCATGACGACGCCTATACGGCCGGCGGCGAAGGCGGCAAGCGGCCCGACCGCTGCACCGTGGTCTACGCCCAGCGCTGCCGCGAGGCGTTCAAGGATGTGCCGATCATACTCGGCGGCATCGAGGCCTCGCTGCGCCGGATCGCGCATTATGATTACTGGTCCGACAAGGTGCGCCGCTCGGTGCTGGCCGACGCGAAGGCGGACCTCTTGCTCTACGGCAATGCCGAGCGCGCCGTCGTCGAAGTCGCGCAGCGGCTTGCCACAGGTGAAGCGCCGCGCGAGCTCAACGATATCAGGGGCGTCGCACTGTTCCGCCGCGTGCCCGAAGATTATTCCGAGCTGCACGCCGACGATCTCGATTCCGCCGACGAGGGCGCAACGCGCCAGAAGGGCGCGACCGTGATCCGGCTGCCGGCGCTGGAGCAGGTGGAGCAGGACAAGGAAGCCTATGCCCGCGCGTCACGCGTGCTGCACCGTGAGAGCAATCCCGGCAATGCGCGGCCGCTGGTGCAGCGTCACGGCGACCGCGACCTCTGGCTCAACCCGCCGCCGATCCCGCTGACCAGCGACGAGATGGACGCGGTCTACGACCTGCCCTACGCGCGCGCGCCGCATCCGTCCTATGGCGATGCGAAGATCCCGGCGTGGGACATGATCAAGTTCTCGGTGACGATCATGCGCGGCTGCTTCGGCGGCTGCACCTTCTGCTCGATCACCGAGCACGAGGGCCGCATCATCCAGAACCGCTCGGAGGGTTCTATTCTGCGCGAGATCGAAAAGATCCGCGATAAGACGCCGGGCTTCACCGGCGTCATCTCCGACATCGGCGGCCCCACCGCCAACATGTACCGGATGGCGTGCAAGGACCCGAAGGTCGAGGCGGCGTGCCGGCGGCCGTCCTGCGTGTTCCCCGAGATCTGCCCCAACCTCAACACCTCGCATGACGATCTGATCCGGCTCTATCGCAAGGTGCGCGAGACCAAGGGCATCAAGAAGGTGATGGTCGCCTCGGGCGTGCGCTACGACCTCGCGGTCGAGAGCCCCGAATACATCAAGGAGCTCGTCACCCATCACGTCGGCGGTTACCTGAAGATCGCGCCTGAACATACCGAGCGCGGCCCGCTCGACAAGATGATGAAGCCGGGCATCGGCGCCTATAACCGCTTCAAGCGGATGTTCGATGCCGCCGCCGAGCAGGCCGGCAAGAAGTACTATCTGATCCCGTACTTCATTGCGGCGCATCCGGGCACGACCGACGAGGACATGATGAACCTCGCGCTCTGGCTCAAGAAGAACCGCTACCGAGCCGACCAGGTGCAGACCTTCCTGCCCTCGCCGATGGCGACGGCCACGGCGATGTACCACACCGGCGTCAATCCGCTGCGCGGCGTGCGCCACGGCGGCAGCGACAAGGTCGATGCGATCAAGGGCCTGCGCCAGCGCCGCCTGCACAAGGCGTTTTTGCGTTACCACGACCCCGACAATTGGCCGGTGCTGCGCGAGGCCTTGATCGAGATGGGCCGCCGCGACCTGATCGGCTCGCAGCCGCACCAGCTCGTGCCCGCGCACCAGCCGCCCGGCACCGGCAAGGCCGCCGGCACCAGGCGCCCCGTCCGCCCCGGCGGCAAGACGCAGAAGTTCACGACCAAGGGCGTGCGCATCATGAAGTAGCGGGCGACCCGCCCGCTAAAGATCGAGCACCACGTCTCCCGACACGGCGTCTGTGACACCGCGCCCGTTGCCCTGGTCCTCGAGCACGGACCTGAAACTGTTGAGGGTCTTGATCATCGCCGATCGTGCCGCGATCAGCGCGTCCTGACTGGACCACGTGCCGATCAGGCAGAAGGTTTGCTCACCGGTCTGGATGATGACTCCGCGCTCGAGTCCCGGCCATTTCGCCTTGCCGTCGCGGTGCGCATCGAGGAAGGCGGCCTCCTTGCCCCGCTTCACCCTGAACTTCACCACGTTATAGACTTGCATGATGCGCCTCCCAAAAATCGGCTGATGAAAGCGGGCGCCGTTCGAGGTCCAGGACGAAACGTCCCTACGGCCGCCTCGGCCGATTGTTGCCCTCGGGTGCAGCGACGTCACCGTGACAAATCATCATGGCGAAACGGCGCACTGGCGCGACGCAAGCCAGCCAAAACAAAAATGTCGAAAACAACCCCATGCACAGTAGACGGCATGAGCGGGATCAATGACTTAGGCACGGTGCGGCGAATGTTGACCCGTCGGGCAAAACGGGAGCATGATGTCACCATCGACTGCGTGCGCTAACGCGGGCCGTACAGCTACTCCGCATCGATATCCTGAAGCTTCACGCCGCGTCCCGCGCGCAGGTGATTGCGCGCCTGTACTCCGGTCTCATCCCACACCTAGCCTGTATCGAGGCCAGCGCGGCGACGGCCTGCCGAAAGCGGTTGACCTCTCCGCCATCATGCAACATATATAGTTACATGAAACGCGACAGCCGCTTGTCCGGCGTGCTCCATGTGCTCCTCCACATGGCGCAGCAGCCGGGCCCCTTCACATCCGAGACCCTGGCGAAGGCCATGGACACCAATCCGGTGGTGATCCGCCGCATCATGGCGGGGCTACGGGACCTCGGCTATGTCCGCTCGGAGAAGGGACACGGCGGCGGCTGGACGCTCGCTTGCGATCTTTCGAAGGTGACGCTGCGCGACGTCTACACCGCGCTCGGCAGTCCCGCGTTGCTGGCCATGGGCAACCGGACCGAGGCGCCCGGCTGTCTCGTCGAGCAGGCCGTCAATGCCGCGCTCGACCAGGCATTTGGCGATGCAGAGGCGTTGCTGCTGGCGCGCCTCGGCGAGGTGACGCTGGCGCGGCTGGCCGACGATCTGCGCAAGCGCCTCGGATCCCGAAAGCATCAAGGCATCAGCGCGCATCACGCGTGACCGGCGCCATTCAACAGGACAACATCGTGACCGACATTCAGAGCGCGTTCGCCGATCCGAAAATGGTGGCGACATACACCGAAGGACCGCCGCGGTTCGTACCCGGCTACAATTCCATGCTGTCGATGGCGGCGATCCTGCTGGCCGAGCATGCGCGTGAGGATGCACGAATCCTCGTCCTCGGCGCCGGCGGCGGCCTTGAGTTGAGGGCCTTTGCGCAAGCGCAGCCGCGCTGGAGTTTTGACGGCGTGGACCCGTCGGCGGCGATGCTGGCTCTCGCCAAGCAAACGCTCGGCGCGCTCGCCTCGCGCGCGCATCTCCGTCAGGGCTATATCGACGATGCGCCGGAGGGACCGTTTGACGGCGCGACGTGCCTGTTGACTCTGCACTTCGTCGATATCGCGGAGCGGCGCCGCATCGCCTCGGAAATCCACCGCCGGCTCAAGCCGGGCGCGCCGTTCGTGGCGGCCCATTTCAGCATCCCCGGCGGCGACGATGAGCGTCCGATCTGGCTTTCGCGCTATTCCGCGTACCTGGCTGCATCCGGCATCGAGCCCGACAAAGCGGCGGCCGCCCGAAAAGCGGTCGACGGACAATTGAGCATTCTGGCGCCGGAGCAGGATGAAATGATTTTGCGGCAGGCCGGCTTCTCGGGCGCATCCCTGTTCTACACCGGCTTCACCTTCCGCGGCTGGGTCGCTTACGCCTGAAGCCTCGCGCCTTCAAATGCGCTGCGGCATTCCGTCTGTCGTCACAGCACCTTGACATGTTTGGAGAAGATGCGCACCGGCTCGACCTTGCGCTTACCCTGCCGTTCGAACGCGACCAACGCAAGGCGCTCGACCGTTTCGCGCAGGCGCATGAATTGGGCCTCCCTTTCGCCGGGCAGCGTGCCCTTCGTACCGTCGAGATCATCCAGCGCACTGCTGCTGATCTCGCAATCGACGACTTTTGCGCCGTGCATCATCGTAAAGAGAAATGCCATGCGCTTGGTGTCGTACGCTACTGGCTGGCCGCGGGTCAGCAGCATGGCCTGTCCCGATTTGGAACGCGCACTGAAATTGGCAATTTCAGTGCTCCATGTCGCCGACCGCACACAGCGGCACCTCGGCCAGGCGACTCGCCCGCGACGCAAAATCCTCGAAGGTTGCGACCGCATCGCTCATGTTATGGCAGCCTCGACTGTCGCGTGATGCATGAACGCGAAGGTCGAACAGCTCCATCCAGAACAACGGGCTCCCGGGTAAGCCCGCTCCCAGCGCTTCGAACATGCTGATCTCGCAATCCCCGACACGTTCGAGCGCAACCATCCGCGAACCATGAGCGATATCGGGAAGTCCGAGCAACTTTCCGTACCCTCGCAATATCTTCACGTTGATGGGCGGCGCGGCGCCGTCACTGCTGGACATCAAGGCCATCGTAGCTTTCGGGGAAAGGGGCTGCCCCGAGAACGCAAGACCAGTCTGAGGGCAGACGAGCGATTTAAGTCACACGACACCGAGTTTCTTGTTATCTTGAGCCAATAACTTGATTTTGCGTGCCGCGATCGCGCCCCCGACAACAACAGAATGTCGAAAGGGTTCGCTGTGCCTGCTGCCCGTTCGCCTCAGTTCCAATCGCTGCCCAGTGCCACCGGGGCAATCGCACGCCTCGTCTGGGCCCGCCTGCTGGAGGCCGGCATTCAGGCAGACAGTCTGCTGTCCAGGGTCGGATTGACGCGCGCGCAGATCGAAGATCGCAAGGCGCGCATTGGCGCTGAAAGCCAGATCCGATTTCTGGAGCTTGGTGCCGAGACGCTGCAGGACGACACGCTCGGATTTCATCTGGCACGTGACTTCGACCTGCGTGAAATCGGCCTGCTCTACTATGTCGCGGCATCCTCCCGCACGGTCGCCGAAGCCTTGTCCAAGGCCGAGCGCTATTGCCACCTCGCCAATGAAGGGGTTTCGCTGCAATTTGCCGCGAAGGAGATGAAAATTGCGCTGAGATATGTCGGCGTAGACCGGCGGTCGGACCGGCACCAGATCGAGTTCTGGCTGACCACCATCATTCGAATCAACCGCGTCCTGACCAATCGCCGGCTGGTCCCGAGCCAGGTCCGGGTCGCCCATCGCCGCCGCACGACGCCTGCGGGCGTGAAGTCGTTCATGGGGTGCGAGATCGAGTTCGGTCGCGACGTCGACGAGATCATCTTCCCTCAATCAGCGGGCCTCACCCCGATCGAGAGCGCCGACCACTATCTGAACGATCTGCTGGTCACCTATTGCGAAGAGACGCTGGCGCACCGCAAGTCCCGCGCGACCTCGCTCAGGTCGAGCGTCGAACATGCGATCGCGCCTCTGCTGCCGCATCGCGAGGCACGGGTCGAAGAGATCGCCCGCCGCCTGGGGATGAGCCATCGCACACTGGTGCGGCGTCTCGCCCTGGAGGGATTGACCTTCAGCGGCGTCCTCGACGAGATGAAGATCGACCTCGCCAAGAGCTATCTGAAGAACGACGAACTGCCGATTTCGCAAACCGCCTGGCTGCTGGGCTACGGAGAAGTCAGCGCATTCACCCATGCCTTCAAGCGCTGGACCGGAATGACACCAAGGCAATGGCGTGCCCTGGACAGCCCCGAACGGGCCAACGACGCAGGCGACGGCGCCGCTCGTGACCAGGTTTCCTCCGAGATGCCCATCGCAAATCGGCGCGACCATCCCTAGATTGCCCCCATGAAGAAAATCGGATTCTTGTCCTTCGGACATTGGACACCCTCGCCGCAATCGCAGACCCGCTCGGCCGGCGACACGCTGCTGCAATCGATAGAGCTCGCCGTCGCGGCGGAGCAGCTAGGGGCCGACGGCGCCTATTTCCGCGTGCATCATTTCGCGCGGCAGCTCGCCTCGCCCTTCCCGCTGCTTGCCGCGGTCGGCGCCAGGACAAGCAAGATCGAGATCGGCACGGCCGTGATCGACATGCGCTACGAGAACCCGCTCTACATGGTGGAGGACGCGGGCTCTGCCGATCTCATCGCCGGCGGCCGGCTGCAGCTCGGCATCAGCCGCGGCTCGCCCGAGCAGGTCATCGACGGCTGGCGCTATTTTGGCTATCGGCCGGCCGAGGGCCAGAGCGACGCCGACATGGGCCGGCGCCATGCCGAGGTGTTTCTCGACCTGCTCCGCGGCGAAGGTTTTGCCGAACCCAATCCGCAGCCGATGTTTCCGAACCCGCCGGGACTGTTGCGCCTCGAGCCGCACGCCGCAGGATTGCGCGAACGGATCTGGTGGGGTGCCGGCTCGAACGCCACCGCAGTGTGGGCCGCGAAACACGGCATGAATTTGCAGAGCTCGACGCTCAAGAACGACGAGACCGGCGAAGCCTTTCACGTGCAGCAGGCCGCGCAAATCCGCGCCTATCGTGCCGCGTGGAAAGACGCCGGCCACAGCCGCGAGCCCCGCGTCTCAGTCAGCCGCAGCATCTTTGCGCTGATGGACGATCGCGACCGCGCCTATTTCGGCGGCGAGCGCGGCGGCGAAGACCAGATCGGCTTCATCGACCCGCGCACCCGCGCGATCTTCGGCCGGAGCTATGCCGCCGAGCCGGACGCGCTGATCGAACAATTGCGACAGGACGAGGCGATTGCAGAAGCGGACACGCTGCTGCTGACGATCCCGAACCAGCTCGGTGTCGACTACTGCGCGCATGCGATCGAGGCGATCTTGAAGCACGTCGCGCCGGCGCTGGGGTGGCGGTAAGGCGTATAATGGGTTGAGCGATGCCGGACGATATCCGCATTGAGCCATTGTTGGTCGAAATAGCAATTGAGCCAGCGTCAAAGGCCGATCGAGACAAGCTCGATATCGCTCTGGCCAGGCTCGCTGCCGAAGATGCATGCTTCGGATTCGCGACCGACCGCGAATCCGGCCAGACGGTCGTGAAGGGAACGAGCGAAAACCATCTCGCCGACAAGACCGATAATCTCAGGCGCATTTGCGGGATCGACATCAAAGTCGGCGCGCCGATGGCGGCGCTGTTGGAACGTCCGACGCGGCGCGCCGAGGTGGAATTCACCTACAAGAAGGCGCTGGGCCCCAAGGGCGATTTCGCGGCCGTGAGGCTCTTGGTCGAGCCGAACGAGCCCGGCACAGGTTACTGGTTCTCATCGCGCGTCTCCAGCCGCGCCGTGCCCGACGAGTATATCCCCGGTGTCAAAGAAGGTCTCGAAAGCGTTCTCTCTTCGGGAGTGGTCGCAGGCTTTCCGGTGGCCGATGTAAGGGTCGAATTGGTCGATGGAAAATATCACGACGTGGATTCTTCGCCCAATGCCTTCAGCGTAGCCGCGCGTGCGGCGTTTCGCGAAGCGCTCCAGAAAGCAAACTCGGTGCTGCTCGAGCCGATCATGGAGCTCGAAGTGACGACACCCGGCAATCTTGTCGGCGCTATTCTCGCCGATCTGAAGTCCCGGCGCGCACGAATCATTGGCCAGGAGACCTCCGACAACGCCACCGTCGTCAAGGCAATGGCGCCTCTTATGACCATGTTCGGATACGAAAAAGCCCTGCACGCATTGTCGGGCGGGCTAGCTTCGTTCACATTGCGATTCGTTCACTACGCACCGGCACCTTCGCCCGGAGATGATCCGCCGTTTCGTCCCGCGGTCGGGATGCGGGCTTGACCCACGGTGGACGGCGCTGGTCAGTGCCCTGTCTTACTGCCCTTGATCTTTTCGAGCCAGGCCGCCAGACGCGGATGTCCCGTGTATCGGCCTCCCAGGCTTGCCAGTTCCTGCTGAAACACCGGCAGCGACAATAGCCTTTCGATGTCGGGCTCCCTGATCTTCCAGATCGCCGGTGGAAAGAAGCCATGCACCTTGAGCTCATAGAGCTCGAAGATCGAGTGGATGATCTCGTGCACGGCCTGCCGCTCTTGCGCCGTGATCTCGATGTCGCCGGCGGCGCCGCGATCGAGGAACACCGAGACCGGAAGGCGGCGCCGCAGGTCGGAGACACGATCGGAATAGCGCAGGAAGATGTCGGCGCCCAGCCGCCGGTTGTTGGTGTGGAGCGCGGCGTAGATCGCAGCCATGCCGACGATGACCGTCCCGAGCGTCATGAATCTGAGGATATGGTCGAGCACGCGTCTGTCTCCTTGCGCCAGGCACCGGAGCAATAGAGATAGACCAGACTGCGGGCCGATCAAATGGGTCGGCCGCGTTGTCCCCGCACCGGGGCGGCGCTCGGTCTACGTTCAGGCCACGGATGCAGACCACGAAGAGTTGAAGAAGCAGTTCACCGACGAGGAGATCGCCGATCTCACCGTCCTCATCGGCATGTGCTACGTGCACGATGTGAGCTGACGCGACCGGGCCGGTGTCGTGCTATCCTCGTCTTCCTGGCGGCGAGCTTGCCGCCATCACCCGGGTCGCGCGATGAACCAGCATCTGTCCCTCGTCAGTCTCGTGGTCGCGGATTATGACGAAGCGATCGCCTTCTTCACGCGCGCTTTGAATTTCGAGCTTTGCGAGGACACGCCGCTCGGTGGCGGCAAGCGCTGGGTGGTGGTGCGGCCGCGGGGCAATCTTGGCTCTGGCCTGCTGCTGGCGCGGGCGGACGGACCGGAGCAGGCGGCGCGCATCGGCGACCAGACCGGAGGACGCGTCTTCCTGTTCCTGGAAACGGACGATTTCGAGCGCGATCATGTGCGCATGATCGCCGCCGGCGTGCGTTTCGTCGAGACGCCACGACATGAGGCCTATGGCGTCGTGGCCGTTTTCGAGGATCTCTACGGCAACCGCTGGGACTTGATCCAATCCATCAAGCGCAGTTGATGCCCGCCGCCAAGAGGGTGCACGCCTTGATGACGTAGCCCGCAGCGTCGCCACATGTGCGAGCGCCGGCCGCTTGCGCATCAGGCGCGCGCCTGCACCACTCCAGTCGCCGAAGAGCCGCAGCAAGTCAGTGCAAAGAATAATATCTCAAAATGGAATGGATGCCCTTCCACGGAAAGTCCAGATTTGCGCCTTGCTGCCGATACCGCCGAGTTCGGCGCCCACGGCAACACTGGCTTCGTTGCCGAGACGAACCGCCAGCCCTCCGGTTGCCCGCGCGGACCAGCCATCGAGCAGCGGGACCGAAGCGAGCGGCATTGCCCCGGCCAACGCCGATGCAGCGGCGTCATCGCCGGTGAAGTAGTAATCCGCATAGAGGCCCGCATAGGGCGCGAGCGCCACGGCCGCGCTGGCGACCCAGGGATAGCTGACCTTGAGACCGGCCGAAGCACGACCGGTAAAGAACCAGCGATCCGCCTGAGGCATGCCGAGCGAGTCAGTGTAGGCGTTCTCACTTTCCCAGAGCGCATAGATCTTGGCTGAAGGCTCGATCCCAAAACCATAGGCCTTGGTGTCACCGGTCAGACCGCCCGACACCAGCCAGCGGTGGCTGCCGAACTTGCCGATCGCGGTGTCTGCAATGGCGTTGTAGCCGATCCCGGAATACGCCGCGGCCGCGTCGAGGCGCAGTCCCGGCGCGAACCTCCAGCCGAGGTATGAACCGGCCGTCCAGCCATCGCCCTTGAGATGCCCGCTCAATGCGTCGGATCGATAGTCGAAGGTTTCGTAGCCGCCGAGCGCGCCGACCAGAAAATTCGGCGTGAGCCTGCGCGTCAGGCCCAGCAGCGCGTTGATCTGGGTGCCGTACAGAATCGGTGTCGAAGTCGACGACTCCCAGCTGTCGATGCGGCTGCCTCTGACATCCGCCCATAACAGCCAGTCCTTCGGCTCGACGTAGCGCAACGCGGGCACCTTGACCGGCATCGCATTGCGATTGATCGCCGCGAAGGCATCGTCGACACCGGATGCGCCTTGCGGCAATTTTGACGGCGCATGGCTGTCGGCACTGCCCGGCAGGCCAGTTGCGGCCTCACGCTGCGCCGGATCGGCGGAGAAATTGAAACGGACGCCGCTTGCGCCCGGCGTGATCAAATCGCCACCGTCGCTAAAACCTTCCGAGATCGCGGCATCGACCGCGCCTGTAATGGCAGCACCCGAGTTTTGCGCCACGGTCTTGGTTGCGATGACCTGCAGGGCTCGCAGCTTCAGACTGTCCTGGGACGTGCTCACGGCCTGCAGCAGCGCCGCTGACGTGCCGGTCGCATTGCTGGTGTCGCCGCTGTAGACGGCGGTGATCGCATGTGTTCCGGACGTCAACGCCGATATGGTCAATGTCGCCCGCCCGCTGCTCAGGATACCGGTGCCGAGCGTCGTCGCGCCGTCCCTGAAAGTGACCGTGCCGGTGGGTGACAAGCCCGATACCGTCGCCGTGAAGGTGACCGCCTGCCCCACGAGGCTCGGGTTGGGCGAGGCGACCAGCGCGACGCTGCTGGTCGTCAAGGCGAGGGCGACGTTCCGGGTCACCTGGCTCGCTGCCGCGTAAGTGGTGCCGTTGCCGGCCTGATCGGCAGCCAGCGTGCAGGTGCCGGCGGCGATCATCGTCACCGTGCTGCCGCTCACCGTGCAGACGCCCGTCGTCAGCGAGGAATAGGTCACCGCCAGGCCGCTGCTTGCCGTGGCCAGTGGGTTGATCGCGAACGTGCCGCCGGAGACAAAGGTCTGCGGTGCCTGGGCGCCCAAGGTGATGGACTGACTGACCGGACCGACCGAGTAGTTGTTCGAAACGGCGGTGCCGCTGCCGGTCTCGAGGCTTCCGTTCATCACGCCGGGCAAGTCCACTACCACATGGTTGGTTGGCACTGCCACGCCCGAGGCAGCCGTGAGCGTGGTGGTATAGGTGACGTTGTCCGGGGTCGACAGACCCGACAGGGTAGCGTTGCTGAAGGTCAAATCACTGAGGTCAAAGCCGGTCACGGGTTGGGAGAATGTGATTGTCACATTGGCCGTTTGACCGGCGCCCAGTTGAGTTGGGCTGACAACGACGACCGCCGTCGGGGGTGCCGCTTGGGCCGACGTCGAAATCGCAAGAAAGGTGGAGACGACGAGTGCGACCAGCTTGATGCAGCGAACGATACGACCAGACACATGAACCCCAAATCATTGCCGATACGGCAAGCGCGCCCGGAATTTTCATCACATCCCGCCGAGCCGCCTCACGCGGTTCGTCGACCGGTTGAGCCCGCGGCATCCTACGAGCTGCCGCCGGCTTTGGCCGAACTCCGCTGCACATCGCGCGAGATCGACGCGAGCCCTAGCAGGCCGGCCGTCCCCGCGATGTGCCGGGCGTCTCAAGCGCAGATTTTTGCGGATACTGGTGCGTGCAGGACACACGCATGCAAGACGGGCAGCCGTAGATCAGTGCGGCTGCGACATAGGCCAGGCCGGCATCGTGGCGCGCAAAATACCATCAACGCGACATCACCCCGCCTTCACGCTCGCATCGATCAGCAGCTTCGCGGCCGCGACCGCCGATTGCGCGGGGCCGTCTTCGGATTGCTGGCCGGTGACGTAGATGCCTTCGATCAGGAGCAGCAGCGCGTCGCCGAGCACGTTCGGCTGGCGCGCGCCCATGCCGGCGGCGAGCTCGCGCAGACGCTTGCGGAACACCTTCTTGTGCGCTTCGGCGACCTGGCGGGCTGGATTGTCGCGCGCGGGATATTCCACCGCGGCGTTGCTGAGGCCGCAACCGCGATAGCCCTTGGCGACGGCGCGCGACGAAAGCTGGCTGATATAGGCGAGCACGTGATCGCGCGCATTGGGATAGGTCTTGCCGCCGGGGCGCTCGAAATTCTCCCAGAAGCTCAGATCGTAGTCGCGCAAATAGGCGGCGGCGAGATCGTCCTTGGAGGCGAAGCTGCGATAGAGGCTCGGCTTGGTGACGCCGGCCCGGTCCACCACCTCGTCGACGCCGACGGCGCGGATGCCCTCGCGGTAGAACAGCTCGCTGGCGGAGGCGCGAATGCGGTCGGCGGCCCGGACGGGCGCTTCAGTGGGCTTTTCGGCTTTTTTCGTCATGGGGCGTCGTCCGACTTCAGGCACGGGACTTGACAATGTTACTAACCGGTACGTACTAATGCGGCATCGCAATACGTACCGGTAAGTAACATGCCCCAGCCCTCGGTTCAACCTGCCTCTCAATCCTCCTCCGTCTCCCGGCGGCCGTTCGGCCAAAACTACGCCTTCGTGGTCGTCGCCGTGATTTTCCTCGCGCTGCTTGCCTCGGCGGGACTGCGCTCGACGCCGGGCGTCCTGATGCTGCCGCTGCAGAAGGCGTTCGGCTGGGACGTCAGCGTGATCTCGTCCTCGGCCGCGATCGGCATCTTCCTCTATGGCCTCGCCGGTCCCTTCGCCGCAGCGGTGATGCAGCGCTTCGGCATCCGCCGCACCGTGCTGGGCGCGCTGGCGCTGATGTCGGCCTCGACGGCTGCGAGCTACTTCATGACCGCGCCGTGGCAATTGCTGATGACCTGGGGACTGCTCTCCGGCATCGGCTCGGGCGCCGTCGCCAACGTGCTCGGCGCCACCATCGTCAACCGCTGGTTCACCACCAATCGCGGCCTCGTCATGGGGCTTTTGACCGCGAGCACCGCGACCGGCACGCTGATCTTCATGCCGGGCCTTGCAGCGCTGGTCGAATGGGGCGGCTGGAAGCCGGTGGTGCTGACGGTGGCCGCGTGCTGCGCGGCGCTGATCCCGCTGGTCTATGTCCTGGTGCCGGAGCGGCCGGCCTCGATCGGCCTGCGCTCCTATGGCAGCACGCATGACGACCAGCCCGCACCGCCTGCGCAGGGCAATCCGTTCGTCGCGGCCATCAGCAACCTCGTGCGCGCGGCGAAGACGCAGACCTTCTGGTTCCTGTTCGCGACCTTCTTCATCTGCGGCTTCACCACCAACGGCCTCGTCGGCACCCATCTGATCGCGTTCTGCGGCGACCATGGCATCCTCGAGGTGCAGGCCGCGAGCCTGCTGGCGCTGATGGGATTCTTCGACCTGTTCGGCACCACGCTGTCGGGCTGGCTGACCGACCGTTTCGATCCGCGCAAGCTGTTGTTCTTCTATTACGGCCTGCGCGGACTGTCGCTGATCTACCTGCCCTACTCGGATTTCTCGTTCGTCAGCCTGTCGGTGTTCGCAGCGTTCTACGGGCTCGACTGGATCGCCACGGTGCCGCCGACCGTGCGAATCGCCAACGAGACGTTCGGCGACAAGAACGCACCGTTGATCTTCGGCTGGGTCGTCGCCGGCCATCAGTTGGGCGCGGCGTGCGCCGCCTTCTTCGCCGGCTTCATGCGCTCGTCGCAGGGTGACTATCTGCAGGCCTTCATGATCGCCGGCCTAACCGGCATCGTCGCGGCCCTGCTGTCGCTGCTGATCGGCCGGCGGCCGGCACAGCCGGCGCTCGCGCCGGCGTGAGGGGACGCATCGGGATCGCAAGCTAGGTCCGGGGCAGGCGAATTGGCTGCCCCGGACCCTGTCGTCTTCGGAGTGCGCGTCAGCCGGTCTTCGTTCCCGTGACGACGGCAAGCGCCTCGACGAGACGGTCGAGATCGGCCTCGTCGGTGAAGAGCGCCGGCGTCACGCGAATGCACTGCCCCTTGGCGACGCCGGCGCGGCGCACCGTCATGATCTTGTGGCCGTCCCTGAGCTTCGCCACGATGGCGTCGTTGTCAGCCTTGCTGGTCTTGCCTGCGAGACGGAAGGACGTGATCGCACCATATGAGCCGGCTTCGTCCGGCGTCAGGATCTCGATGTCCTTGAAGCCGCGGGCGCGGCTCACCCAATAATCGCGCAAGTAACGCAGGCGGGCCTGCTTGGCCGCGGCGCCGATCTGCTGATGCAGCGCCACCGCCGTCGGCACCGTCAGCACCGTGGCGAAGTTGACCGTGCCGGTGTGAACCCGCGAGCGGATATCGGTCTCGGCAAAATCCTCGTCGCCCATGTCGCGGTCGATGTCGGCGAGGCGGTCCTTCCTGATGTAGAGGAAGCCCACCCCGAGCGGCGCGCCGATCCATTTGTGCAGATTGAAGCCGGCGAAATCGGCCTCGAGTTCGCCGACCCGGAAATCCATCTGCCCCCAGGAATGCGCGGCGTCGACGATGGTGTCGATGCCCTTGGCCTTCGCCATGCGGGCGATCTCGGCGATCGGCATGACGAGGCCGGTGCGATGGCTGACATGGGTCAGCAGGAGAAGCCGCGTTTTCGGGTTGGCCTCGATGGCGCGGGCATAGGCGTCGAGCACGGCCTGGCGGGTGGCGGGCTCCGGCACGTCGAACTTGACCACGTCGACGCCGCGGCGCGCCTTCAGCGAATTCATCGCATATTGCATCGAATCATAGTCGAGGTCGGCATAGAGCACGCTGTCGCCGGGCTTCAGCCTGTTGTAGCCGCCGATGAGGAGCTGCAGCGCTTCGGTCGCGCCGCGGGTAAGCGCGATCTCGTCGGTCGCAGCACCAACCGCCTCCGCTACCTTGGTCCGCACGGCCTCGAAATCCGTGCCCGCGCGCTGCCGCGCATAATAGGTGTTCTGATAGTTGATCATGCCGGACTGGCGGATGAACTCGCGCCTCACCGGTTCGGGCATGATGCCCCAATAGCCGTTCTCGAAATTGACGATTTCGGGCGTCACGGCGTAGAGCCCCTTCACCGCCGCCCAATAGGCCTTGTCGGTGGCGATGGCAGCCGGCGTGCCGGTCGGCGCCGCCGGGAGGCTTTCCGCGGCAAACGCCGGTGCCGCAAGCGGCGCCACCGCTGCGGCCACAAAACCCTTCAGGATCGACCGGCGGTCGGACGACATGGTCTCAGTCAGATGCATTTCAACTCTCCACGATGCGCGGCGAAGGGAACAGCGATCAGTAGAGCGCGAATGACGGAGCGATGACAGTACGATGATCGGCACGCCGCCGGCGGCGACCTCGCCGATCGCTGCGGCAAGATCCGTCTGACGCGAACACCCGTTGCACGACTTCTGGTCGCGATTGACTTCAACCACCACCCAAGCCAATGATGCCGCGGGGATATCTGGAATTGTGGGGCGAGAATGCGTTTGGGTGTGGGGGTTCTGGTCGTGGCCACGTTGCTTGCGGGCTGCGCATCCGGGCCGATGGGCAGCGCGGCACTGACCGACAACGTCAAGTCGAATACGGCGCGCCTCATCATCTACCGTTCGTCGTCACTGGGATTTGCGGTCATGCCCAACTACGCCGTCGATGGACGCGTGATTGGCGGAAGTCAGGCTGCCGGGTTCTTGTCGTGCGATCTGCTTCCGGGTCGCCATGAAGTTGCCGTCAACAATCTGCCGCTGAGCAGCAATCTGTTCGGGCAGGGCAGCGAGAAGGTCAGCGTCGAGCTGCGCGCCGGCAGCACGACCTACCTGGCCGCGCAGCCGCAGATGGGAATCGTGACGCTCGGCGCGGTCACGCTGATCCAGGTCACGGAAGGCCAGGGCCGCGCCGATGTCGCCAGCCTGCGTCAGAGCAACAGCTCATGCGGCAACGCATGATTCGCATCATTCCGCCGACGAGTGGATGAGACGCCTCGTCCTGAAGATCATCCTGCGTCTTGGTCGCTACGCGGTGCTGCCGGTCGTCGCGTTGGCCTGCGTGATCCTCGCCCTCTGGCTCTTGGCCATGGATCGTTACACGATCACTGCGCTGGGCACGGCACCGGTCGTATTCTCGATGTTCCTGGGCGCATTGGCGCTCGCGATCGGCCTCCTGCTGCTGCCCTCGCGCAAGCATCAGGATTTCGAGGCCAATGAGGAGACCGCCCCCGGCCTTTGGGCGATGTGGAGGGAGCTCGATCCGACCTTCGTCCGGTCGCGGCGCACCCTGCTGATCAGCACCGACTTCAACGCCTCGATCGGCGAGGTGAGCCGATATGCCGGACTGTTCAGGCGACACGTCACGATGACCGTCGGCTTGCCGATGCTGATCATCCTGGATGAGCGCGCGATCCGTGCCATCGTCGCCCATGAGGTCGCGCACGCCCGGCTTCAGCATACTTCGGGAAGCATCAACCTCGCGGATTTCATCGCGGCTTCGGAGAACGTCTTCCTCTACGCGAATCCGGAGTGGACCGTCACCGGGCGCATTCTCCGGGTGCTGCTCCATTCCATGCTCGAATGGCTCGAGAGGGAATATCGCGCGCTGTCGCGGGAGAACGAGCTTTATGCCGATCTCGGCTCGGCCGAGCAGGTCGGACACGCCGAGGCGGCGCGTGCCCTGGTGCTGATGGAAGCATGCGGAACGCGCCTCGCCGATCTCGTGTACAAGCCTCTGGAAAAGGAAATGCTGGGCGCAATCAACGCGCCGCGCCCGCCCTTCGAGCGCATCGTCAAGCAGCTTGGGGACATCACGGCGCCAGAGCCGATGGCGGCCGCTGCCACCGCCGGCCTGACGCGCGAACACGATCCGGACTCGACACATCCGCCTTTCGCCAAACGGCTCGCCAATCTTGGTTATGCCGGCATTCCCGGGATCGACGAGGTTCGCACATCCGCCATCGATCAGCTTTTCTCACGCGATGCCGCAAAAGACATCCCCGCCCGCTTTGACGCGGACTGGCGGAAGAAGGCGCAGGCCTGGGTCACGATCGGCAGGTGAACGCCGTCACCCCTGGTACTTGACCACGCCCTTGCCGGCATAGCTGCGCGTGACATTGGAGAACTCGCCTTCGAACGTTGCGGCGATGGCCCAGCCGTTGAACCAGCTCTTTTCCGCTGATGCCGTGACGAGCGCAGCATCAACGGCTTGCGCGGCGCCGTTGACGACGAGCTCGCGCCGGGCAGCGCCTGGAACGTCGCGCCGGTCGAACGGTTCCGATTGAAGTCATGTGCCCAGGCGAGGCACCAGCCAACAGAGCCAGCTCGTCGCCATGCTCAAGATCGTGCAGACACCGCTGCCGCGCTAAAGCTCGACCTTGCGCCAGGCTTGCGCCGCGACGGCAACGCGCGGCCGTCCAGCTTTCGACGCTCGCGAGAATCGTGCATTTCTCGACGATCCAGACATCGAAAGCCGAGCGAGAATTGACCGGACATCGCGAGCACTTCGCCGCCAGCATGAGCTCGATGACGGCTGTGCCGGCGGTCGGCACGCCCGCCACCCTCTGCGAAACGGGCCTTCAGCATCTCAAGGCAGGACGGCATCCCGAGGCGCGCGCCTGCTGCGGGCAGGCCCTCGCGATCGATGCGGAGAACGCGGACGCCCAGCATCTCATGGGGCTGCTGCTTCTCCACGCCGAACAATACAACGATGCCCTGGCGTGGATCGTCCGCGCGATCCAGCGCGCGCCCAAGCCCGAGTTTCTTGCAAGTTTCGGGACGGCCTTGCTGCGGCATGGGCGCTTCGCGGAGGCGCTCAACGTCTTCGACAAGGCGATCCAGCTCCGACCTGACGACGCCGGGCTGTGGCAACAGCATGGCGACACGCTGGTTCAGCTTGCGCGCCTCGACCAGGCGCTCCTGAGCTATCAGCATGCGCTCGAGCTCGATCCGCATCATCACGACGCCCTGCGCAACAGCGGGATCGTCCTGCACAAGCTCGAGCGGAACGAGGAAGCCATTGTGCGTCTCGATCTCTGCGACAGCCTGTTCCCGAACTATGCCGCGACGCTGCACGCGCGCGCATGGGTTCTCTTCAACCTGAAACGATTCGAGGAGTCCGTGACCGAGGGCCGGCGGGCGCACGAGTTCGCCCCCGACAATGCCGACACCTGCAACAATCTCGGCCTGTCGTTGCGGCGGCTCGGCAAGGATGAAGAGGCGCTGGCGTGGTTCGAAAAAGCCGTCGCGCTTCAGCCGCGCCGTGTCGATGCCCTCAACAACAAGCTGACGGCGCTCTACCATCTGCATCGCTTCGACGACGTCTTTGCACTGGCCGATCGCATGAAATCGCTCAGGCTGAGCGATATCGTGACAGAATGGAACGTGGCCCTGGCTCAGCTCCTCACCGGCGATTTCGAAGCGGGCTGGCGCGGACACCACACCCGGTTGAAATTGCCCTCGGCAAAATACCCTGCGTTTCCGCAACCCATGTGGCTCGGCGAGGAAGACGTTGCAGGAAAGACGATCCTTGTCGCCGCGGACGAGGGCCTGGGAGACACCATTCATTTCGTCCGGTACGTGCCACTGCTGGCGGCGCGCGGTGCACGCGTTCTTCTCGTCGTCCAGGCCCCGCTGCTTCGCCTGATGTCGACCCTGAGCGGTGTCTCTTACTGCGCGCCGACGTCGAATCTCACCACGTTGCCGGCGTACGATTTGCACTGTCCGGTCTCCAGCCTGCCGCTCGCCTTCAAAACCCGGCTCGATACGATCCCTGCGCAGATACCGTATCTGCCCTCTCCTCCGGACGACCGCATTCAGGCCTGGGACAATCGTCTTGGTCCGCGCACCAGGCTGCGGGTCGGGCTGGTCTGGTCCGGCGATCCAAACCACGTCAACGATCGCACCCGCTCCATTCCGCTGCGGACGCTGTGCCGGATCCTCGACGTCGATGCCACCTTCGTCAGCCTGCAGAAGGGCCCGCGCGCGAGCGATGCGGCGGTCCTGCGGGAGCGAAACGACATTCTCGACCCGACCGCTGATCTCGCCGACTTCACCGAAACCGCCGCTCTGATCAGCTGTCTTGATATCGTGATCACCGTCGACACCAGCGTCGCCCATCTCGCCGGCGCGCTTGGCCGTCCGACCTGGATCCTGCTGCCATGGACGCCGGACTACCGCTGGCTGCTCGATGGCGCGGACAGCCCCTGGTATCCCGGCATGCGGCTGTTCCGGCAGACCGAGACGCGCGACTATGACAGCGTGCTCGATCGCGTCCGGGACGAATTGCGGATTGAGGCCGCAAAACGCGGGGCCCTTTCGCGCAGCGACGAAGCTTAGCCGGGTCTTCCTACGTAGAGCGAGATAAACCGGTCGATCATCGGGTTGATCTGCTCCGGCACTTCCAGCGACAGGAAATGCCCGGAGCCGACGGCCTTGGCCGTCACCAGTTGCGGGCACAGCGCCGCAAAACGATCCAGATCCGCGAGCCGATGGGCCGCTTCGATGTAGAGCACCGGGACCCGGCACGCCTGGGCACACTCACGCGCCCGATGCACGTCCCAGGGGAACAGACTTGTAAACGTGGACACCAGCACGTGCTGTGGCGTCGCCAGAAAGGTCTGTTCGACATGCGCGCGGCATCTGTCGGTCGGCAGACAGGAGTCCGCCACGATCTTCCGTGCCTCGTCGGCAAAATCCGCGCCCTTCAAGCCCTCCAGATATCCGGCAAACACCGTCCCTGCCGAGGCAGGGAAGAGCACCCCTGAATCGAGCAGCACCAGGCCTGCAGGAAAGTCCGGATAGCGGGCGGCGATTTCGAGCGCCATGTTGCCACCCATGCTCTGACCCACGATGATCGGCTTGGTGATCTGCTGTCGGTTGCACAGAAAGACGAGATCATCGGCGAAGCCTTCGATCGAATACGCCTGTTGCGGCTTATCGCTCTCACCATGCCCCCGCAGTTCGGCATTCAACGCCCGACCTTGACGGGCGAAATACTCCATCTGCGGCGCAAAATGCGTGCGATCCCCGCCCAGTCCATGGACGAACAGGAATTGAAGCGGTCCCGCCCCGGCGACGTCGAAGGAGAGCTGGATTCCGTCGTGCGCGAGCTTCATGGGTCATCTCCACCGACATGTTCAGGTGTCTCTGGCGAGTCCTGATCCAAGTGGCGCACCACGGCCGATGAAGATGGGCGCGACTGCTCGCCGTGGCGCTATGATGGACCGGCCGACACCGCGATCAAGATGACCATTGCGCGCTGCGGTTGCCAAGGGGCACGGGCCAACATTCAGATTAAGGCGATCCGGGGTGGCTCGCGCCGGTGTCGGCGCGTTGGATCGAGGAGACTTCAAGGAATTTGAGAATATCGAGGAGCTGCAAACTCTTTTGAATGACCTCATCATGGCAGACCTTGGCACGCTCCATCTTGAGCGATGGGGTCGTTGTGGACGTCATTTCCGATGGACCGAGCCGCGACATAATTGAAATTACATGCGATTTTCCTGCCCCTAGCGGTCGACCGCCGCGACGCCGACTTCGGCCCCGCCAGCAATCATAGGGAAATTCAGTACGCCTCACGACGCAGCGCGCTTTTCGCTGCGGGATGGTGTATTGTCGCCGAAAGCTTCGATACCGCGGATCAATCGATCGCGGCGCTCGAAGAGATGCACTCCAGAATCAAGCCGATGATCGCAACAGCGATCGGACGGCGCGGCAAATGGAGGACATTATGGCGTGGCGCGACGACAAGGCCCGGGCAACCCTGATCCGCGATGCAGCGGGCAGCGTGCCAGCGGGCAAGAGCCCCCGGGCCTTTGCCGAGCCTTTGTTCGGCTACACCAACATCGAGGATCTCGCCAATTACGATGCCGCCTCGCTTGCGCTCCTGGCGGAGCAGGCTTGGGAGCACGTGCAGCGGCGCACGGCCGGCAGTGCCGATATCCGCGTCGTCAACCCGACATTGCCGAACGGGCGCGAGATTTCCGTGGTCGAAATTCTCAACGACAATATGCCTTTCCTGTTCGATTCCACCATGGCGGAGCTCGCCGAGCAGGGCATCGAAGTCAGCCTCGTCGCTCACCCGATCATCGCCGTGGAGCGCGATCATGAGGGCAAGCTGCTGCGGTTCTACGGGGAAGCACTGCCGGAGGGGGCCAACGGCGCACGCGAGAGCCTGATTCATCTCCACATCACCCGCCTGGACGCGGATGCCGATCGCCAGAAGCTGATCGACGGCCTGACCAGGACCTTGAGCAATGTCCGCGCCTGCGTCGCCGACTGGCGCACCATGCGAGACCGCGTCGAGGAAGCGATCAAGACGTTCTCTTCCAACCCGCCGCCGCTGCCGATCGACGAGGTCGCCGAAGCCAATCAGTTCCTGCAATGGCTCTGCGCGGACAATTTCACCTTCCTCGGCGTGCGCGAATATCGCTTCTCGCCCGACAGCGAAACGTCAGACGACATCACGACCGGCGAAGGCCTCGGCATCCTGCGCGATCCGGAGGTGAAGGTGCTGCGCCGCGGCACCGAAATGGTGGTGATGACGTCGGAAATCCGCGAGTTCATGCGCGAGCCGACCCTGCTGATCGTCTTCAAGGCCAATGTCAGCAGCCGCGTCCATCGCCGCATCCGGATGGATTATGTGGGTATCAAGCTCTATTCGCCCGACGGCCGGCTCGAAGGCGAGTTGCGCGTCGTCGGCCTTTTCACCTCGGGCGCCTATACCCGCTCGGTACGGCAGATCCCTTATGTGCGCCACAAGGTTTCGCGGGTGCTGCAGCGCGCCGGCTTCGACCCGAACGGCCATTCCGGCAAGGCGCTCATGCATATTCTCGAAGATTATCCGCGTGACGAATTGTTCCAGATCGACGTCGACACGCTCTACAATTTCGTCATCGAGATCCTGATCCTCTACGAGCGCCCGCGCGTCCGGGCGCTGGCGCGGGTGGATAAGTTCGATCGCTTCGTCTCCATCCTCACCTTCATTCCGCGCGACAAATACGACACCGACGTCCGCACGCGCGTCGGGGCCTTCCTGTCGCAAGTCTACAAGGGGACCCTGTCCGCCTCCTATGTATCGTTCCCTGAAGGCGCGCTTGCGCGCGTCCATTTCATCATCGGGCGCTATGAAGGCAAGACGCCCGTCGTCGAGGCCGCCGCGCTCGAAGCCGGGATCAGCGCCATTGCCGCGACCTGGGCCGACAAGCTGAAGGCCGCGCTCACGGCGTCGACCGATGGCATGCGGGCACGCATGCTCACCAACCGTTATGCCCGTGCCTTTGCCGGCGGCTACACTGAAATCTTCAGCGCTGAGCAGGCCATCGCCGATATCGCCACCATCGAAAGGCTGACGCCGGCCCGCCCGGTAACGATTTCGGTTCACCGCGCCGCGGGGGACGATCCCAGGCGCCTCGGCCTGAAGGTGTTTTCGGACGCTGCACCGCTGTCGTTGTCATACCGCGTGCCGGTGATCGAGAATCACGGCCTGCGCGTGGTCGACGAGCGCACCTATCAGATCGTGCCCGGTAACCGGCCGGAGCCGGTCTGGCTGCACGACATGACGATCGAGACCAGTGACGGCCAGCCGATCGAGATCAACCCGGGACTCAGCCATCGCCTGGAAGCCTCGATCATGGCGGTCGTCACCGATCGCGCCGAATCCGACGGATACAACGCCTTGACCTTGCGCACCGACCTGGGCTGGCGGGAGGTCTCCACCATCCGGGCGCTGTCGCGCTATTTGCACCAGATCCGTGCTCCGTTCACCCAGGATTACATGTGGGAGACCTTGCGCAAGAACGCCGCGATCACGGCCGACCTGGTCGCGCTGTTCCAGACCCGCCTCGATCCGCGCCTTGCGCTAACGGATCGCGAGCGTTCGGCGCGCGAGACGGCCCTCCTTGCCGAGATCGAGGAGCAGCTCAAGTCCGTCGCCTCGCTCGACGAAGACCGCATCCTGCGCCGCTTCACCAATCTGGTGCAGTCGGCCATCCGCACCAATTTGTGGCAAGTCGGCAGGGACGGACATCCGCGTCCGGTGATCTCCTTCAAGTTCGACGCGCGCCGGATCGAGGACCTTCCCCCTCCCCGACCACTCTACGAGATCTTCGTTTATTCGCCCCGCGTCGAAGGCATTCACCTGCGTTTCGGCAAGGTGGCGCGCGGCGGCCTGCGCTGGTCCGACCGGCCACAGGATTTCCGCACCGAGATCCTCGGCTTGGTCAAGGCCCAGCAGGTCAAGAACGCCGTGATCGTGCCGGTCGGCGCCAAGGGCGGCTTCGTGCCGAAGCGACTGCCGTCGCCTTCCAATCGTGAGGCCTGGTTCGCGGAAGGCACCGAAGCCTACCGCATCTTCGTTCGCTCGCTGCTCGAGCTCACCGACAATCTCGATGGCGACGTCGTCGTGCCGCCCGACTCGACCATGCGCCACGACGGCGATGACCCCTACCTCGTCGTCGCCGCCGACAAGGGCACCGCCACCTTCTCCGACGTTGCCAACGCGATCTCGGCCGAGGAGAACCATTGGCTCGGCGATGCCTTCGCCTCCGGCGGCAGCCAGGGCTACGACCACAAGAAGATGGGGATCACGGCGCGCGGCGCCTGGGAGGCGGTCAAGCGCCACTTCCGCGAGCTCGGCACCGACATTCAGACCATGCCGTTCACCGCGGTCGGCGTCGGCGACATGTCCGGCGACGTTTTCGGCAATGGCATGCTGCTCTCACCGGTGACATGGCTTGTGGCGGCTTTCGATCATCGCGACATCTTCATCGATCCCTCGCCCGATCCGGCCATCAGCTTCGCCGAACGCAAGCGGCTGTTCGATCTGCCGCGATCGAGCTGGCAGGACTACAACAAGTCGCTGATCTCGCAGGGCGGCGGCGTGTTCTCGCGCCAGCTCAAGGCGATCCCGCTTGCGGCGGAAGTGCGCACCCTGCTCGATCTCGATAAGCCGCAAGCGACGCCCTCCGAGGTGATGACGGCGATCCTGAAGGCGCGCGCGGACCTGCTGTGGTTCGGCGGCATCGGCACCTATATCCGCTCCTCCGGGGAAAGCGACGATCAGGTCGGAGACCGCGCCAACGATCCGATCCGCATCGCGGGTGGCGACGTGCGCGCCCGGGTGATCGGCGAAGGGGCCAACCTCGGCGTCACCCAGCGCGGCCGCATTGAAGCGGCGCAGAAGGGCGTCAAGCTCAACACGGATGCCATCGACAATTCGGCCGGCGTGAACACGTCCGACGTCGAGGTCAACATCAAGATCGCGCTGGCGCGCCCCGAGCGTGAGGGACGCCTCAGTCCCGCCGACCGCAACAGCCTGCTTGCCGCGATGACCGACGAGGTCGGCACGCTGGTGCTGCGCAACAACTATCTGCAGACACTGGCGCTGTCGCTGGCCGAGCGCAAAGGTGTGGCCGAGACCGGCTTCCTCACCCGCCTGATGCAGTCGCTCGAACGGCGCGGCTTGCTCAGCCGTGCCGTCGAATTCTTGCCCGACGATGCAGCGATTACCGAGCGCACAAGGCGCGGACAGTCCCTGACACGGCCCGAGCTTGCCGTGTTGCTGGCCTACGCCAAGCTGACGCTCTACGACGACCTGCTCGCCACCAGCGTGCCGGACGATCCTTATCTTGCCCGCAGACTGTCCCTTTATTTTCCGCGTGAGCTTCTCGACAAATTCCCGACTGCGGTCGAACTCCATCGCCTCCGACGCGAGATCATCGCAACCAGTCTGGTCAATGCCGTGATCAACCGCGGGGGCCCGGCCTGCATCGTGCGCCTGACTGACGAGACCGACGCCGATATTTCGACCATCGTCATGGCGCAAGTTGCGGTGGACGCGATCTACGAGCTCAGGCGGCTCAATGACGCGATCGACGCCCTCGACACACGAATCGACGGGCAGTTGCAGCTCAGCCTCTACGCGGCGATCCAGGATCTGCTGCTGTCCCGCATGGTCTGGTACGTCCGCAATGTCGATTTCAAGGTCGGCCTGGAGACAGTGATCGCGCGATTCGGCCCGGGCGTCCGCGAGATCGCGACTTCTCTCGACAACACCCTCCCGCCGGATTTGCAGGCCGCGCGCGGCAAGCGCCGGCAGGACCTTGCTGATGCCGGTGTCCCGGCCGGCCTTGCCGGCGAGCTTGCCGATCTCGACGCCCTGGTCGCGGCACCCGATATCGTGACGGTGGCCGAGCGCACCTCTCGCGCCATCGGCGATGCTGCCGCGACATTCTTCGCTGCGGAAGCAGATTTCCGTCTCGACCGCATCATCGCCGCCGCACGCAGTGTGCCGGCGAACGATTATTTCGAACGTCTCGCCATCGACCGCGCCGTCGACCAGATCGCAGCCGCCGAAAGAAGACTGGCCGCGGACATGCTGGCAACCGGCCAGTCCGGCCAGCAGGCGGTCGAGGCCTGGCTCGCGGCCCACCCCGAAGCGACGCGTATCCGCCGCGCGGTCGAGGAGATTGCCGCCAGCGGCCTGACGCTCGCCAAGCTGACGGTGGCGGCGAACCTGCTGGGCGACTTGGTCAAGGCTTGAGGGTATGCGAGGCCGCGATGTGAGAAGCGCAATGCCAGCGCAGGCGAACGGAGGAATCCAATGATCCACGCCACTTGCCATACCGCCGACAATGTCCGCTGCATCGAGTTCGATGCCACACCGTGGTTCAGCGAGGCCGACGCTCCGAGCATTATCGATCTGGCCCAACGCGGATGGACCAGCCCGGCGATTGCAGAATCCCTCGAGCACCGACGCGGATATGAAGGCTTGCACGACCTCGTTGAATACGCGGCGAAGCGACTGCAGCTGGAATCGCTGGAGGACCCGACCTGGGAAACCTTCGAATGCGTCGTCGATGGACCCGAGGCCGTCGCCTGGCTCGAGAAAAATCGGCCCAACCTTATGGCAAGGATCCCGTAAGCCACGGCGAGCGCAGCAAGGGCCGCAATGGATTGGCGGCATACGAAGCGGAAATAGCGCGCCTGGAACCCGTCGAACGTCCGACCCAATTGCTGGATTCGATGACAAGGCCTATGCTGAAGTCCGGCAATCACGCGGCCGCCCATCGTGCGGCGGGGGCAGCCTCACGGTGGATGGCTCGCATACCCATCCGGAGGCTACGCCATGTCCATTGCCCTCACGCTGCACCGCTATCTGGCTGCCGAGAACATCCAGTATGCCGAGATCCCGCACGATCTCACCATGTCATCCACGCATACCGCGCAGGCCTGCCACGTCTCGGGCGATCGTCTCGCCAAGGCCGTCGTGCTGCGGCATGACGGCGGCTATATGCTCGCGGTCGTTCCCGCATCGCACCATCTCAACCTGCCCGACCTGAAGGACAGGCTTGGCGACGATCTCGTGATGGCCAACGAAACCGAGATCAACCGGCTGTTCGCGGATTGCGCGCACGGGGCGGTTCCGGCCGTCGGCCGGTGCTACGGGCTCGATCTCATCGTCGATGACAGCATCCGGGCCCAGCCCGAGGTCTATATCGAAGCCGGCGATCACGAGACGCTGCTCCAGCTTACCCATGCGCAGTTCGAGCGACTGACGGCCAATGCGCCGCATGGACGCTTCAGCATGCACGACTGACACGGCATGACGGCGAGATGATCGCGGCTACGCCCTCGTCGCGGTGCGCGTGCGGTCACGCCTGGTTCGTTGTATAGTCACGTCACGGGGCTGCGCTCGCAACGGAGGTCCTCCATGAAGGTCAAAGACGTGATGCACAAGGGCGTCGATTGGGTCAGCCCCGATACCCCAATCACCGAAATCGCGAAGTTGATGCAAGGACACGACGTCGGCTGCATTCCGATCGGCGATGACGACCATCTGATCGGGATGGTGACCGATCGCGACATCGTCTGCAAAGGCATTGCCAGCAAGGACTTCAACGCCGCGCGCATGACAGCGCGGGACGTGATGACCGAAGGCATCCATTGCTGCCGGGAAGACGACGATCTCGTGAAAGCCGTGCATCACATGGAGACGCTGAAAATCCGCAGGCTGCCTGTGATCAACAAGAGCAAGCGGATGGTCGGCATGATCAGCCTGGGTGACGTCGGCCGATTCGCCACCGCTGATCTGTTGACCCAATGCGTCAAGGGCGTGTCGGCCCATCATTGAGGCAAAGCCGGCCCGATTCCGGACCTCCGTCACCGCGATCGCCACGACGAACGATCGCGCAGTGGCGCTGTCTGGGCAAATCGCAGGTGGAGTGACCAGGGTCGGCGCCGCCGCGAAGGCCGCCATCGAGCGTCTCGGCGTGCGCGCGGTTGTTGCGGCTTCAAGCGAAAAACGGCAGGTTTTGAAGTGCCTGGCTTTGTACATCCCCAGGCGGGGAGGACGCCGATGCATTCGCACAATCGCAAGAAACTCGATGACCGAGTGAGGAGGGCGGCTGAGGCGTCGCTTGAAGCCCGGAAGTATGTGAGTTCAGTTGATGTGCTGGTCGGGATCGGATGGCTCGATCCCGGTGCGCTCAAGCGTTGGCAGCAAGGGCAGGTCGCGTATCTCGAGGAAGTCGTGCAAACAGAGCTGCCGCGCATTTCCGAGGCCATGAAGCTGTTTCGGTCATGGGCGGCAGCGAAAGAGCTGAGGCCAAGCGAGACGGCCTACATCGCGCGGACGCCGGCGCGGCAGATGCTGCGCTTCAGCAAGAGCGGTCATCCGACCATCGAAAAGCTATACCGCACTCATTGGATCTCGGGCGACATTCCGCAGAAGGAGCAGGAGCGCCTGGCGGAGAGGGCGAGCCGTGCGCCTGAGCTTGTCGTGATCCAACCGCTCAACGACGCCTGGAAATGCCACCGCTGCGCTGGAGCGGGCGATTTTCTCATCATGGAGGGGCCCGGTCCGGCGTGCTTGCGATGCGCAGGTCTTGACGACCTCGAATTCTTGCCGGCGGGGGATGCGCTACTCACGCGTCGCGTCAAGGCGAACAGCACCCGGCATGCGGTGGTGGTGCGCTTCAGGAGGAGCCGGCGCCGCTATGAGCGACAAGGCTTGCTGGTCGAACCCCGCGCTCTATCGGAAGCGCAGCGTGAACTGGAGCAGCACAACCGCGAGTGCTCGTAAGTGTCTTAGTGCATGATCCGGAAAAGTGCGCAGCGGTTTTCCGAAAAGATCATGCTCAAACAACAACCTAAAGCGCGATGACGATTCACCCTAATCTCATCGCGCTTTAGCGCGCGATTGTCGCGGGCAGTCCAGAGAAACCGCCTCAAGCGCAAAATCGGCAGGTTTTGGAGTGCCCAGTTTTGTACCGAAATGGCGCGCCCGGAACGATTCGAACGTCCGACCCTCAGATTCGTAGTCTGATGCTCTATCCAGCTGAGCTACGGGCGCGTTTTTCGCAAACAGCGCGGGCGTGGCCCGCGGCGCATCTCCCGGAGCCGGGAGGGTTGCGAAAGAGCGTTTTGACTAACCGCTCTTGTCCCGATTGGCAAGGTCCGGGATGGGGAGATTTTCGCGTATTTTCACAGCCTCTGTCATTCCGGGATGGCCCGAAGGGCCAGGCCCGGAATCCATAACCCCGGCTGGTGGCTATGGATTCCGGGCTCGCGCTACGCGCGCCCCGGAATGACGGAAGTATTGGAGATTATGCCCCGGATCGCAGGCTCGGCCTTTGGCCGAGTTACGCCCGCTGCCGCTCGTTGCGGATGGAGAGGAGTTCCACAGGGCGGTCGGGGATGACGATCCGGAAGGTGGCGCCGATGGTACCTTCGACGAGGTGAATCTCGCCGCCATGGGCGCGGACGAGCTCGGCGGCAATGGCGAGGCCCAGCCCGCTGCCGCCGGGGCGGCCGGAGGTCTGGAACGCCTCGAACAGATGGTCCCGCGTCTTCTGGGGCACGCCGGGGCCGGTGTCGGAGACCTCCAGGATGGCGACGGCGCCCTCGCGCTTGCCTGTGATCCGGATCTGCTGCACGCCGCCGTCGCCGGAGGAATGGCTTTCCAGCGCCTGGGCGGCGTTGCGGACGAGGTTGAGCAGCACGCGGAACAGCTGGTCCGGGTCGGCATCGATCGCCAGCCCGCGTTCGATCGCGGCGACCCAGGCGATCGAGGCATCGCTGGCCAGCCCTGCGGTCTCGCGCACCTCGAGCACGACAGGCTCGATCATAATCATGCGGCGGTCGGGCGCGGCCTCCTGGGCGCGGCCGTAAGACAGCGTCGACTGGCAGAAGGCGATGGCCCGCTCGAGCGAGCGCACCAGCTTCGGCGCAAAGCGCTGCACCCGCGGATCCGGCACGCTGGCGAGCTGGTCGGACAGAAGCTGCGCCGAAGCGAGCAAATTGCGCAAATCGTGGTTGATCTTGGAGACCGCGAGGCCCAGCGCGGCGAGCCGGCTCTTCTGATGCAGCATCGACATCAGATCGCGCTGCATGTCCGACAATTCGCGCTCGGCGACCCCGATTTCGTCGCTGCGCTGGCTCGGCACGATGATCCGCGCCGAGCTCTCGGGGTTTTCGTGGAAGCCGACCAGGCTCGCGGTGAGCCGCCGCATCGGCCGCACGAAGAGATAATGGAGCGCGAGATAGACCAGACCCGCGGTCAGCACGCCGATGATCAGCGCGACCACCACGACGTTGCGGGAGAAGCGGTACATCGACTGCCGCAACGGCAATTCGTCGGTCACGATCTCGACGAACTGGGCATTGCCGACGCCGGGGCCGACGATGCGGATCGGCTGGTTGCCGGTCTCCAGCATCATCTGGAACGAGCCGGTGATCGCCTCCCACACCGTCATGTCGCGCAAGTCGACGTCATGCTCGATCGCGGTGGGCAGATTGTCGCTGGCAAGCAGCCGGCGCTGCTGGCCCATCTTGATGGCGACGGCGCGGGCATTGATGCTTTTCAGGATCTCGCGCGACAGCGAATCGGGGACCATGCCGAGCGGCGCGGCATCGAGCACCAGCGCCGCCGTATTGGCGGCCGCGACACGGTCGTTCAGCCGGTTGACCCAGAAGTTGGCGATGGCGGGCACGTAGAGCAGGATCGCCGCGATCATCACCAGCGGGACGGTGAGCAGCAGCAGCTTGCCTGACAGCCCGAGCCCGGCCGTCCCACGCGGCCGCGCCGCCGGCGGGTCCGGCTGATCCACGTCCTGGATCGGCTGGCGGTCTGTCGTTGCCACGAAATGAGCCCCTGTTGGCCTAGGCTAGTGGAAGATGCGACCCGTCCCTGGCCCCGGTCAAATTACGGATCGCTAATCTGCCAAGGTGGGATGTAGGTGCTGATAGGGCGAGTCGCTACCTCTAGGGTTAAAAACCCCGCACAAACAGCGATATTCACCGGAATCCTGCGCTTGTGCCACGTTGACGAAAACAAGACGCTCCCTTATAAGCCGCGCAAATTGTCCGCGATGACCCGGTGTGACGCCGGGAGCGGCTCTCTTGGGGCCGAGAAAGGCCCGTTTTGGGCCGCATCTTCCGGACTTTCCTATCAATTCTACAGGCAAATTGCCCGGTCAGCGGAGAAAAACCCGTGAAGCGGACTTATCAACCCAGCAAACTGGTGCGCAAGCGCCGTCACGGTTTCCGTGCTCGTCTCGCTACTGCCGGCGGCCGCAAGGTTCTCGCCGCCCGCCGCGCCCGCGGCCGCAAGCGTCTGAGCGCCTGAGCCGGACCCCCATTTTGGGATTTCATCATGGATCGGCTGAGGCAGCGAGCGGATTTCCTCGCCGTTGCCAATGGCGCGCGGGCGAATAGTCCCGCGTTTGTCCTGCAAAGCCGCCGCCGCGACGACAGCGGCCCGATCCGGATCGGCTTCACCGTTACCAAAAAGAACGGCAACGCCCCCGAGCGCAATCGCATCCGGCGCCGGCTTCGCGAACTGGTGAAGCGGCTCGATCCGCTATCGATGCAGCCCCATCATGATTACGTACTGGTCGGCCGGAGGGACGCGCTCTCGCGCGACTTCACGACCATGCTCGACGATCTGCGCATAGCGTTCACGAAGCCCGCGCGGCATACGCCCAAGGGACCAAGCAAGGGATCTGCGAAAGCACGTGGCCCGAGGCCAGGCGCCACCGCCCCTGCCAGCCGCAAACCGGATTGATGACGAGACAATAGAGATGACCGACAATCGCAATACCATCCTCGCCGTCATTCTATCGGGCCTCGTCCTGATCGCCTGGCAGTATTTCTACAACGTGCCGGCGATGGAGAAGCAGCGCGCCCAGCAGCAGGCGCAGGCCGAGCTCCAGAAGAACGCCCCGCAGCCGACCGCGTCCGCAACGCCGGGCGCGACGCCGCAGGCCGGCGGCGCGGCCCAGCCTTCAACCGCTCCGGCCGCGAACCAGCAGGCTCAGCCGGTCGTTGCCCGCAGCGCCGCGATCGAAGCCAGCCCGCGCGTGAAGATCGACACCCCACGGCTTTCCGGCAGCGTCTCGCTGAAGGGCGGTCGCATCGACGACCTCGCGCTGGTGCAGTACCGCGAGACGGTCGACCCGAAATCGCCGCCGATCATCCTCTATTCGCCCTCCGGCACGGCAGAGCCCTATTACGCCGAGTTCGGCTGGGTGGCCGCAACGGGCGTGACCGCGAAGATGCCGGACAAGACCACCGTGTGGCAGCAAGACGGCAGCGGCAGCCTGACGCCGACGACGCCGGTGGTGCTGAAGTATGACAATGGCGAGGGCCTCACCTTCCGCCGCACCATCTCGGTCGACGACCATTATCTCTTCACCATCAAGGACGAGGTGAGCAATGTCGGCAACGCGCCGGTCACGCTCTACCCTTATGCCCTGATCTCACGTCACGGCACGCCGCAGGTCTCCGGCTATTACATCCTGCATGAAGGTCTGATCGGCTATCTCGGCGAGCACGGCTTGCAGGAATACGCCTACAAGAAGATCGATGAAGCCAAGAAGGTCGACTTCAAGGCCACCAATGGGTGGCTCGGCATAACCGACAAGTACTGGGCCTCGGCGCTGCTGCCCGACACCAATGCCCAGCTCCAGGCGACTTTTTCATCGACCCTCGCCAACAACATCCGGGGCTACCAGACCGACTATCTGCTCGATCCCGTCACCGTCGCGATCGGCGGCACCGCGACCGCGAATGCGCGGCTGTTCGCCGGCGCCAAGGAAGCCGGCGTCGTCGGCGTGTTCCCGTTCGCCGGCCTCGGCGGCTACAACAAGGCGCTCGGCCTCAACCATTTCGATCTGTTGATCGACTGGGGCTGGTTCTACTTCATCACCAAGCCGATGTTCCTCGGCCTCGACTTCTTCTATCGCTTCTTCGGCAATTTCGGCATCTCGATCCTGCTCGTGACAGTGATCGTGAAGCTGCTGTTTTTCCCGCTGGCGAACAAGTCCTACGCCTCGATGGCGAAGATGAAGTCGATCCAGCCGCAGCTTCAGGCGCTGAAAGAGCGCTACCCCGACGACAAGGTGAAGCAGCAGCAGGAGATGATGGAGATCTACCGCAAGGAGAAGATCAATCCGGTCGCCGGCTGTCTTCCCGTGGTGATCCAGATTCCGGTGTTCTTCTCGCTCTACAAGGTGCTGTTCGTCACCATCGAAATGCGGCACGCGCCGTTCTACGGCTGGATCAAGGATCTCTCGGCGCCGGATCCGACCAATTTGTTCAACCTGTTCGGGCTGATCCCGTTCGATCCGACCACGATCCCGGTATTCGGCCATTACCTCGCGCTCGGCATCTGGCCGATCATCATGGGCATCACGATGTGGTTCCAGATGAAGCTGAACCCGACGCCGCCGGATCCGACGCAGCAGCTCATCTTCAACTGGATGCCGCTGATCTTCACCTTCATGCTGGCCGGCTTCCCGGCGGGCCTCGTGATCTACTGGGCCTGGAACAATCTGCTCTCGGTGCTCCAGCAGAGCTTCATCATGCGCCGCAACGGCGTGAAGGTGGAGTTGTTCGACAATCTCAAGGCGACGTTCGCGAGGAAGGCGACGTAGGCGCCGTCTTTGCGAGCGCTTCGCTTCCGCCTTCGCTCTTCGAGCTACGGCGGACAAGTCGCTCGCAATGACGTGGGGAAACAGCGAGCCTTCGCATGACCGACGATAAAGATGCGAAGCTGATCGAAGCCGGGCGAAAGCTGTTCGCGCGCGACTGGCAGTTCATCTGGGCCTCGCCCTCGATCCAGACGCTGCCGCCGATGGCGGGGCTCGAGATCGCCTTTGCCGGCCGCTCCAATGTCGGCAAGTCCAGCCTGATCAACGCGCTCACGGGGCGCAACGCGCTGGCGCGCACCTCGCATACGCCGGGCCGCACCCAGGAGCTGATCTTCTTCGAGGTCTCCGGGAAAACCGACCTGCGCCTCGTCGACATGCCCGGTTACGGCTACGCCAAGGCGCCGAAGAGCCAGGTCGCGTCCTGGACCGAGCTGATCCACACATTCCTGCTGGGCCGCGCCTCACTCGCGCGCGTCTATGTGCTGATCGACGGGCGCCATGGCCTCAAGGACGTCGATCTCGAGATCCTGAAGACGCTCGACCGCTCCGCGGTCAGCTACCAGATCGTGCTGACCAAGGCCGACCAGGTGAAGGCGTCCGAACTGCAATCGCGCATTGCGGAGACCGAGGCTGCGCTCGCCAAACATCCGGCCGCGTTCCCGAACGTGCTCGCGACCTCGTCGCGGAGCTCGACCGGCATGGCCGAACTGCGCGCCGCGATGGCGAAGCTGCTGGAAGAGCGGACCAAGTGATGGCTCGCCTGCTGATCGCCTTTGCCGGTTTGATGGGCGCCGCTGGCGTCGCGCTGGCCGCGGCCTCCGCCCACGGCGCCGACGCCAGCCGGCTTGCCTCCGCGAGCGCCATGCTGCTGTTTCATGCAACTGCCATACTTGCAACCGTCGCCCTGCTCGCACGCGGCCTTCTGCATGGCGGAATTGGCCTCATCGCCGCATTCGGCTTAGTGATCGGCGCCGCATTGTTCGCGGGCGACCTGACCTTGCGGCAATATGCGGGGCACTCGCTGTTTCCGTATGCGGCGCCGACGGGCGGAACGGTGATGATTCTGGGCTGGCTGGCGGTGACGTTGGCCGCAGTGGTGGCGAAGCGCAGTCCGTAGCGTCCGTAGCCCGGATGGAGCGAAGCGCAATCCGGGGCCGGTGCCTGCGGTAAGAATCCCGGATTTCGCTTCGCTCCATCCGGGCTACAAGGCTCCCAGCTACGCAGCGACATGCCAGCCACACTTTGCGCCGCGCCCGCCAATCGGATAGAACGCAGGCCGCGTTAGTCCCGCCAGCGAGATCCGCCTCATGACCGAAATCTCCCCGCTCGACCAGGCCCGCATCCTGTCCGAAGCGCTGCCGCACATGCAGCAGTACGACGAAGAAACCATCGTCATCAAATATGGCGGCCATGCCATGGGCGACGAGGAGACCGCGAAGAATTTTGCCCGCGACATCGTGCTGCTCGAGCAGACCGCGATCAATCCGGTGGTGGTGCATGGCGGCGGCCCGCAGATCGCGACCATGCTCAAGCGCCTCGGCATCGTCTCGGAGTTCGCCGCCGGCCTGCGCATCACCGATGCGGCGACGATCGAGATCGTCGAGATGGTGCTCGCCGGCTCCGTCAACAAGCAGATCGTCGGCTACATCAACGAGGCCGGCGGCAAGGCCGTGGGCCTGTCGGGTAAGGACGGCAACATGGTGAAGGCGTCGAAGACGACGCGGACCATCATCGATCCGGGCTCGCATATCGAGAAGGCGGTCGATCTCGGCTTCGTCGGCGACCCCGAGAAGGTCGATCTCACGCTGCTCAACCAGCTGATCGGCTACGAGCTGATCCCTGTGCTGGCGCCGCTCGCGACCTCGAAGGAAGGCCAGACGCTGAACGTCAACGCCGACACTTTTGCCGGCGCGGTCGCCGGTGCGCTGAAGGCCAAGCGCCTCTTGCTGCTCACCGACGTGCCGGGCGTGCTCGACAAGTCGAAGAAGCTGATCCCGCAGCTCTCGGTGAAGGACGCGCGCAAGCTGATCGCCGACGGCACCATTTCCGGCGGCATGATCCCGAAGGTCGAGACCTGCATCTACGCGCTCGAGCAAGGCGTGGAGGGCGTCGTCATCATCGACGGCAAGATGCAGCACGCGGTGCTGCTCGAGCTCTTCACCAACCAAGGCACGGGCACGCTGATCCACAAGTGAGGCAGGAGCGGACAAAGAAAGCCGTCATGGCCGGGCTTGTCCCGGCCATCCACGATCTTTCGACCCGCACCAAGAACGTGGATGCCCGGGACTTGTCGGCCGAGACGCGCTCCGCGCTTTTGCCCGGGCATGACGAGGTCAGGGTTCAGCGCCCCCGCCGCTCGCCTCTGACGCGTCTCCTGATGACGCTTCCGGCCGCAGCCGTCTCGTTCGTCTTCTCCTCCGCGCCCGCCTTCGCCGATCTCAAGATCTGCAACCGCATGTCCTATGTCATCGAGGCCGCGATCGGCATCGACGACAAGGCCGCCACCGCGACGCGCGGCTGGTTCAGGATCGATCCCGCCACCTGCCGCGTGGTGGTGCAGGGCACGCTGTCCGCGGACCGCATCCTGCTCAACGCCCGCGCGCTCGGAATCTATGGCGCTTCCCCGATCCCGCAGAACGGCAGCGACATGCTGTGCGTGGCGCAGGACAATTTCGTCATCGCAGCCGCGCGGCAGTGCCGCAGCGGTCAGACCCAGGCCGCCTTCACCCAGGTGACGCCGACGCAAGGCGACGACGGCAACCTCATTGCCTATCTCGCCGAGGATTCCGAATATGACGACGAGCAGGCGCGCCTCGCCGGCATCCAGCGGCTGCTGGTGATCATCGGCTACGACGTCGGCGCGATCGACGGCGTCGACGGACCGAAGACACAGGCCGCGCTCGCCGCGTTCCTGAAGAGCCGCGGGCTGTCGTCCGACGCCGCCTCGTCGCCGAACTTTTTCAGGACCATGGTCGATGCGACGCAGACACCGTCCGCAAGCGGCCTCACCTGGTGCAATGACACGCCGCACAAGGTGATGGCGGCGATCGCCACCGACGACGGCAAGTCCGTGACCAGCCGCGGCTGGTACCGCATCGACCCCGGCAAGTGCCTGCACCCCGATGTGAGCGGCCAGCCGAAGCAGATCTTCAGCTTCGCGGAAGCGATCGATGCCGACAACCGCACCATCAAGCTGAAGGACAGGCCGCTGAACTGGGGCGGCGAGAAGCAGCTCTGCACGCGCGAGACCAAGTTCGAGACCAACGAGCAGACCGATTGCGGCGCGCGCGGATTTGCGGCGATGGGCTTTGGCACGGTGGATATGAGCAGCGGCGGCAAGACGCTGCGCTTTGCAATGCCGTGATTGAGAGAGTTGCGATGAACCACCCCCGCGCCTTCGACCATGTCGACACCTGGGTGTTCGACCTCGACAACACGCTCTATCCGCATCACGTCAATCTGTGGCAGCAGGTCGATGCGCGGATCGGGGAGTTTGTGTGCAACTGGCTCAATGTCGGCCCGGAGGAAGCGCGCAGCATCCAGAAGGACTATTACCGGCGCTTCGGCACCACCATGCGCGGCATGATGACCCTGCATGGCGTGCGCGCCGACGATTATCTCGCTTATGTGCACAAGATCGACCACTCGCCGCTGGAGCCGAACCCGGTGCTCGGCGAGGCCATTGCCAAGCTGCCAGGGCGCAAGCTGATCCTGACCAACGGCTCGGTCGACCATGTCGATGCGGTGCTGGCGCGGCTCGGTCTCGGCTCGCATTTCGACGGCGTGTTCGACATCATCGCGGCCGGGTTCGAGCCGAAGCCGGCGGCGCAGACCTACCAGAAATTTCTCGGCGACCATGCGGTGGATCCGACCCGCGCCGCGATGTTCGAGGACCTCTCCCGCAACCTCACCGTCCCGCACCAGCTCGGCATGACCACGGTGCTGGTGGTGCCAGACGGCACCAAGGAAGTGGTGCGTGAGGATTGGGAACTGGAGGGCCGGGACGCCGCCCATGTCGATCACGTCACGGATGATCTCGCGGGGTTTTTGGCCAGGCTCTCTCGGTGAAGCCGTAGCCCGGATGGAGCGCAGCGAAATCCGGGGCCCATCACCGCGGAGAGACCGTCCCGGATTGCGCGGAGCCTGTCATCGGGCGCGCATTCGCGCGACCCGTTGGCTCCATCCGGGCTACGAGGCTGCTCCGCTTGTCCGGGACGACGGTGGAGTATGCCTTGACTCCGCCCCGCCAAATCCCGAAAAAGCGACCCAATCCCCTCAAAATCCCTGATCCCAAGAGGAAATCCCGATGTCCCTGTCCGCCCTCGAATCCACCATCAACAGCGCCTTCGACGCGCGTGACGGCATTTCGACCTCGACCAAGGGCGAGGTGCGCGAGGCGGTGGACCAGGCTCTGGAAACCCTGGACAAGGGTGAGGCGCGTGTCGCCGAGCGCGGCGCCGACGGCAAGTGGAAGGTCAATCAATGGCTGAAGAAGGCCGTGCTGCTGTCGTTCCGCCTCAACGACATGGACGTGATTCCCGGCGGTCCGGGCAAGGCGAGCTGGTGGGACAAGGTGCCCTCGAAGTTCGAAGGCTGGGGCCCGAACCGCTTTCGCGACGCCGGTTTTCGCGCGGTGCCGGGCGCCGTCGTGCGCCGCTCGGCCTTCATCGCCAAGAACGTCGTGCTGATGCCGTCCTTCGTCAATCTCGGCGCTTATGTCGATGAGAGCACCATGGTGGACACCTGGGCGACCGTCGGCTCCTGCGCGCAGATCGGCAAGCGCGTGCACATCTCCGGCGGCGCCGGCATCGGCGGCGTGCTCGAGCCGCTGCAGGCCGAACCCGTGATCATCGAGGACGACTGCTTCATCGGCGCGCGCTCCGAGGTCGCCGAAGGCGTCATCGTGCGCAAGGGCGCGGTGCTGGCCATGGGCGTGTTCCTGGGCGCCTCGACCAAGATCGTCGACCGCGAGACCGGCGAGGTCTACATGGGCGAGGTGCCGGAATATTCCGTCGTGGTGCCCGGCGCGCTGCCCGGCAAGCCGATGAAGAACGGCCAGATCGGCCCGAGCACCGCCTGCGCCGTGATCGTCAAGCGCGTCGACGAGCGCACCCGCTCGAAGACCAGCATCAACGAGCTGCTGCGGGATTAAGTCGGCCCGCGAAATGTAATCCGTCACCCTGAGGTGGCCGTCTCTTCGGCGGCCCTCGAAGGGCGACGGCCCGGCTGGCGGCTGCATCCCGGCCGTGCATCCTTCGAGGCTCCCGGCGCTATGCTTGGCATCGCGCCACTCGCACCTCAGACCGTATGTCCCTTTGCGGAACGGGGCGACTCACCCTCGATGCGACTGCGAGGGTTACCCGGATGGTCCGGGCAGAGCCTCACGCAAGGAGGGCGAGTCATGGGTGATTATAGCG
>NZ_JAVAYL010000260.1:0-439 GCF_054185225.1 Bradyrhizobium sp. 18BD
CCTCGCAATGCTATTTTGAACTGCCAGGAAAATTTCGTATATTTATAAAATAAAACAGCCCGGTACTCTGAAATAAGAGTGCCGGGCTGTTTTGTTAAGAGGAAAAACAGTCAAAAAAACGACTGTTTTTATGTAGTTGTTTGACAATCAATAAATTAATACTTTTTAAAGTTTCAAAAGCCGCTTAAAACCGGGTTTAAATTTGTTAAAAAGTGTTAAAATGAGGTTTTTTCGAACAGTTTTTGAGCTATTTTGCCCCGTTTTCGGCCCGAAAAGTGTTAAAATTTAAGGTTTAAAAAGTTCTTACTCTACCTCTTTCATCAGGGTATTGAACATCACAAACTTCTCATCAAACTTTTGCTGATGAATAGCCTGGAACTTGTGGAGGTGGTTCATGTAAAATTCCTGAAACCGTTCAATGTTATCGGCATTGTACTGG
>NZ_JAVAYL010000261.1:0-439 GCF_054185225.1 Bradyrhizobium sp. 18BD
GGACCATTTCCCAATGCAACGTTGCATATGGCAGGACGCCCAACACAATTTGGTATTTCTGAAGACGAAGTTGATGATGTCATTGAAGCTGCGCTAGTAATGCCAAATATTCATCTAGATGGCTTTCATTTTCATTCTATTTCTAACAATTTAGACTCGAATTTACATGTCGATGTAGTGAAACTTTATTTTAAAAAAGCAAAATCATGGTCTGAAAAACATCGATTTCCACTCAAACATATCAATCTTGGTGGTGGTATAGGGGTTAACTATGCAGATTTAACTAGCCAATTTGAGTGGGATAATTTTGTAGAAAATTTTAAAACACTTATCGTTGAGCAAGAAATGGAAGATGTGACATTGAACTTTGAATGTGGGCGCTTTATTGTGGCACATATTGGTTACTATGTGACAGAAGTGCTAGATATTAAGAAAGTGC
>NZ_JAVAYL010000262.1:0-439 GCF_054185225.1 Bradyrhizobium sp. 18BD
GGTTTTGGAGAAATCCGTTTCGGGAATATTAAACACAGCTCTTAAATATAATATTGGTAACTATCTGCCATTAAGTGCTTCTGATAAGCTTATTCCAATACCTTTTGGTCATCATGAAACCATCTCGTTCAATGGGCAAACACCTTTAATATTGTGTTTGGTAACTATAGTCTATTTAATAATGTTATATTTTGTAGCGCTTCAAAAATCAAAAAACGAAGATATTACACGTTAATTGAAGTTTGTATCGGCGTAATTATTAGTACATTGTAAACCCATCAATTTATCTGTGAGTAATGAAACGTTCCTATTTATATATTTTAGCTTTAATTATAACAGTAGCTTTTACAGCTTATGAAGAGTTGAGCTTCAGGCGTTACCTGTTCCATAAACACATCGATGTTATTGCAGGTTGTTTGCCGAATTTTTTAGCCGCTCT
>NZ_JAVAYL010000263.1:0-439 GCF_054185225.1 Bradyrhizobium sp. 18BD
AAGGCCTTGTTTAACATTGATTATGGCACGGCAGATAATAACCAAATCAAAAGGTCTTTTTCTTTATATACTTACAGCGCGGCCAATGATACATATATACCCAGTTTAGTTAATTCGCCGGCAGGTATAACGCGCTCTTATTATACCCACTTCAACACACTGTCACAGGTAACCTTAACCTACGCCCACACCTTTTTTACAGATCATCACATAACAGCCCTGGCTACTTATGAGCAAAGCCATGAAACCGCCGATAACTTTAACGCCTATCGCGATATCGAAATCCCGGTTGATTATCTGTTCGGAGGTTTGCAAAACTCCAATATGTCTGGCGGTATGGATGCCGGCGCTTTGCAGGATCGTGCGCATAAAAGCATTATCGGCAGGTTCAATTATGATTATAAAGGCAAGTACCTGGCCGAGTTCAGCTTTCGCCGGG
>NZ_JAVAYL010000264.1:0-438 GCF_054185225.1 Bradyrhizobium sp. 18BD
TAGCCTTGGCGTTTGCTGCTTATATATTATTTAAATAAAGGTTAGAGTGAAACGTGTTTATGAACTAGACGTTCTAGTATAGTTACTACAGCTTTAGTCAGAAGGTATCATTGATAAGATCATATTAAATCAAAGAGGCATTGATATACACTAAAAAGAGGCAAGATTACCTGCCTCTTTTTTAGTTATTAAATATGCGTGTTAATTCTTGGTAATAGTGTTACTGAGACGCATTACGAAGAAATTTATCTTGTTTTTCCTTTTTTAAAAAGAAGTGAAGATATCCTATAAAGACTCTAAGTACTATTACAGTGGCTAATAACACTTCGATAAACAAAAGACCTTTCCAAATGTCTGGAAACATAAGTACAGGCAAACTGTTCTTTAAAGCAGTTGCTGAGATTACTAAAGGGAATGTGAAAGCTGAAAATACGGGCG
>NZ_JAVAYL010000265.1:0-438 GCF_054185225.1 Bradyrhizobium sp. 18BD
GCGATGAAAAAGCACGCTTTGAATTTTTTCAGCTTGCTTCATTGCTTCAAAGCGTGCTTTTTCATCGCCAGCTAACTCTGTTTTCACTTTTTGCATTAGCTCATCGTACTCTTTGTTAGAGTATTTATCGAAGTTATAAGCACTATCTGTTGTAAATAAATCTAAGAATGTAATTGGATCAGCGAAGTCAGGGCCCCAGCCGTCAATACCAATTTCATAGTCACCACTTAATAGTAGTTTTAGCTGTTGTTTACGTGGTTGTGGTTTTAAATTCACTGTTAATCCATCTAGGTTCTTTTCTAATTCACCTTTTAAATATTCACCAGTCTTTTTAGCTAAAGCATTGTCACTTGTTAATAGTTCGATTGTTACTTTGTCAGTACCAAGTTCTTGTTTTGCTTTTTTCCAGTTTTCTTTCGCTGTTTTCACATCATCCTT
>NZ_JAVAYL010000266.1:0-438 GCF_054185225.1 Bradyrhizobium sp. 18BD
GACCCGCCAGGTATTGCTCTCGATCGGCCAGGGCGAGTTGATCACCCTTCCGTCCGACGTTGCCGACGTGTGGGTGTCCAACCCGAGCACTGCCGACGTCTATGTCAGCAACGCGCGCCAGATCCATCTGTTCGGCAAGGAATTCGGCGAAGCGACCGTGTTCGCGACGAATGCGAGCGGCGCCGTGATCTATTCGGCCAACGTCCTGGTCAGCCAGAACATCACGTCGATCGATCGCATGATGAAGCTCGCGATGCCCGATGCCGACATCCATGTGACGACGACGGGCCAGATCGCCGTGCTGACCGGCACGGTCGCCGCACCGGAGGACAGCGCCCAGGCCGAACGGCTGGTGACGGCGCTGCTCAACCCCGGCGTCAACGTCTCCGAGGCCACCGCCACCCTGAAGATCGCCGTGTTCAACCGGCTTCGCACTGC
>NZ_JAVAYL010000267.1:0-437 GCF_054185225.1 Bradyrhizobium sp. 18BD
CCCGTTAACACATTATATTATAGCAAATGAAGTGTATATAACACCACTAAAATGCACTAGTATAAATCTTTATATATTTAATTCGAACGGAATTATTTAATATATTATATCTAATAGGCATGCATTTGTAAAATAAGACACTTCAACGTTTTACAACATTATAATGATCATAATCAATATTCGAAGTGAGCACGATAAGTTGTCATATATGGTCATTAATCCATAATTTGCAATTAAACAACTAGAATAATGCCAAAAAAGCAAAAAAGAATTTAATGTTGTTTTTAACTTGGTTCTAAAATATTTGCATTGGGATTCCTAACAACTTTTCCACCAATAAAAACACCTTTATTAATTAAAAGTTGCTTATTTATTTTATCATAATTTATTATGCATTTGATGAATTTACAGTTTTTACATATAATTAGAAATGGCTG
>NZ_JAVAYL010000029.1:0-107396 GCF_054185225.1 Bradyrhizobium sp. 18BD
TGCGGATAGCGGCCGGTCCGTCGGAAAGATGATCGAACAACATCGTTGTCTCCAGGTTGAGTGCTTCAGCAACCTCAGTCTGGCCTCAGACCCGGTCGCTATCCACTCCCCATGGAATCTTCGTCGCAAGGGCTCCTCGCAATGACGGAAAATGAGGCGCCATCCCGCGCCAATCCGCCCTTCGCCCCTGCGAAATCCGCATGGCCTTGCCGCGTTCCCGGCGCTAAAAGACGCCGGTCACACGGAGCAAGCCATGCAAGATCTCTGGCGCCTGTCGGCCGCCGACCTCGCTACCCTCGTCAAGTCCAGGAAGGTGTCCGCCCGGGAGGCCGCCAAGGCCGCCCTCGACCGCCTGGACGCCGTCAATCCCCAGCTTAACGCCGTGATCGACCACCGGCCCGAGGACGTGCTGAAGCAGGCCGACGCCGTCGATGCCGCCATTGCCAGGGGCGAGGACCCCGGCCTGCTCGCCGGCGTTCCCGTCACGATCAAGGCCAATGTCGACCAGGAGGGCTTTGCCACCACCAACGGCCTCAAGCTCCAGCGCGACCTGATCGCGCGCGAGGACAATCCGGTGGTCGCCAATTTCCGCAAATCCGGCGCGGTTCTCCTTGGGCGCACCAATTGCCCGGCCTTCTCCTATCGCTGGTTCACCACCAATCTGGTCCATGGCGACACCAAGAACCCGCGCGATGCCGCGCTGACGCCGGGCGGCTCGTCCGGCGGCGCCGGCTCGGCGGTCGCGGCCGGCATCGGCCACATCGCCCACGGCACCGACATCGCCGGCTCGATCCGCTATCCCGCCTATGCCTGCGGCGTGCACGGCCTGCGCCCGACCCTCGGCCGCATCCCCGCGTTCAATCCCGCGCTGCCGGAGCGCCCGATCGGGCCGCAGATCATGGCGGTGTCCGGACCGCTGGCCCGCACCGTGAATGACCTGCGCATCTCGCTCGCGGCGATGGCCGCGCCCGACGCGCGCGATCCCTGGTATGTGCCGGTGCCGCTGGAAGGCCCCGCGCGGCCGAAGCGCGCTGCGCTCTGCCTCAACCCGGACGGTCTTGCGACCACGCCCGAGGTGAAGGCGGCGGTGACCGACGCCGGCAAGCGCCTCGAGCGCGCCGGCTGGACCGTCGACGTGATCGAGAACACTCCGCCGATGCGCGAGGCCGTCGAGTGGCAGCGCAAGCTGTGGCTCGGCGATGCCTTTGAGGCGCAACTCGAGATGGCCGAGCGCGAGGGCGATCCCGGCGCGCTGGCGTGCCTGCGCGGCAACCGCGCCAAGGTCACGCCGATGGATCAGGCCAACTACGCGCAGGCGCTGACCCGCCGCGCCACGCTGACGCGCGACTGGATGCTGTTCTTCGAGAAATATGCCGTCGTGTTGACGCCGGTCTCCGGCGAGCCGCCGTTCCCCGATCATCTCGACGTCAAGGACGCCGCCTCCTTTGAGCGCGTCTGGGAAGCGCAGCTGCCGCAGATCGCGACCCCGTTCATGGGGCTGCCCGGCCTCGTGGTCTCCACCGGCCTCGTCGGCAAGATTCCGGTCGGCGTGCACATCGTCTCCGGCCGCTATCGCGAGGATCTGTGCCTGCTCGCGGGCGAAGCGATCGAGGCGGGCGGCGTGCCGCCGTCGCCGATCGATCCCGTGGGTTAGCGATGTCTGTGATCTACGACTTCAAGGCCAATTCGCTTCTCGGCGAAGAGGTGCCGATGCGCCGTTTCGAAGGGCAGGTGCTGCTGATCGTCAACACCGCGAGCAAATGCGGTTTCACGCCGCAATATCGCGGGCTGGAGGATCTCTATCGCGATCTGTCGCCGCGCGGCTTTTCCGTGCTCGGCTTTCCCTGCAACCAGTTCGGCGCGCAGGAGCCGGGGCAGGCGGACGAGATCCAGGCGTTCTGCTCCACCCATTACGACGTCACCTTTCCGCTGTTCGAGAAGATCGACGTCAACGGCGCCAACGCGCATCCCTTGTATGAGTACCTGAAACGTCAGCAATCCGGACTGCTGGGCGCCTCCATCAAATGGAATTTCACCAAATTCCTGGTGGACCGTGCCGGCAAGGTGATCGCGCGCTACGCGCCGACCGCAAGGCCGGAAGGATTGCGGCAGCAAATCGAGACCCTGTTATGAGCGAGACAATCATGAGCGACGAATTTCCCGACCGCCTCTCGGTCGACCCGAACAGCCCCTATTACAACGCGGACATCCTGTCGCGCGACGTCGGCATCCGCTTCAAGGGCATCGAGAAGACCAATGTCGAGGAGTACTGCATCAGCGAGGGCTGGGTTCGCGTCACCGCGGGCAACGCCAAGGACCGCTACGGCAATCCGCTGACCATCAAGGTGCATGGCCCGGTCGAGCCGTATTTCCGGGACAAGAAGTAGTTTGAGCTGAGCGCGCGCCGCGTTCTCTCCCCTCGTCATTGCGAGCGAAGCGAAGCAATCCAGAATCTTTCAGCCGAGGCAGTCTGGATTGCTTCGTCGCTTCGCTCCTCGCAATGACGAATAACCACCGAGGCCCCCATGTCCGTCCGCATCGTCGACGTCCGCGAGATCACCAAGCCGATCTCATCGCCGATCCGCAACGCCTATATCGACTTCACCAAGATGACGACCAGCCTCGTCGCCGTCGTCACCGACGTCGTGCGTGACGGCAAGCGCGTCGTCGGCTACGGCTTCAACTCCAACGGCCGTTACGGCCAGGGCGGCCTGATCCGCGAGCGCTTCGCCTCGCGCATCACCGAGGCCGATCCGAAGTCGCTGCTTAATGCGGCTGGCGACAATCTCGACCCCGACAAGGTCTGGGCCGCGATGATGACCAACGAGAAGCCGGGCGGCCATGGCGAGCGCTCGGTCGCGGTCGGCACCATCGACATGGCGGTGTGGGATGCGGTGGCGAAGATCGCCGGCAAGCCGTTGTTCCGCCTGCTCGCCGAGCGTCACGGCGTCACCGCCAATCCGCGCGTGTTCGTTTACGCCGCCGGTGGCTATTACTATCCCGGCAAGGACCTCTCGATGCTGCGCGGCGAGATGCGCGGCTATCTCGATCGCGGCTACAACGTCGTGAAGATGAAGATCGGCGGCGCGCCCATTGAGGAAGACCGCACCCGCATCGAGGCGGTGCTGAAGGAGATCGGCAAGGACGCGCAGCTCGCCGTCGACGCCAACGGCCGCTTCAATCTGGAAACCGGCATCGCCTACGCAAAGATGCTGCGCGATTATCCGCTGTTCTGGTACGAGGAGGTCGGCGATCCCCTCGACTACGCGCTGCAGGCAGCCCTCGCCGAATTCTATCCCGGCCCGATGGCCACGGGCGAGAATCTCTTCAGCCACCAGGACGCCCGCAACCTCATCCGCTACGGCGGCATGCGCCCCGACCGCGACTGGCTGCAATTCGACTGCGCGCTGTCCTACGGCCTGTGCGAATACCAGCGCACGCTGGAGATGCTGAAAACCTACGGCTGGTCCCCGAGCCGCTGCATCCCGCACGGCGGCCACCAGATGTCGCTCAACATCGCGGCCGGCTTGGGTCTCGGCGGTAACGAAAGCTACCCCGACCTGTTCCAGCCCTACGGCGGCTTCCCCGATGGTGTGCGCGTCGAGAACGGCCACATCACCATGCCGGACCTTCCGGGCATCGGGTTCGAGGGCAAGTCCGATCTCTACAAGGAGATGAAGGCGCTGGCGGAGTAGCCGGGCGTTGGAAACGCGACGGCGCCGCCACACTCTCCGTCATTGCGAGCGTAGCGAAGCAATCCAGAATCTTTCCGCAGCGGCAGCCTGGATTGCTTCGTCGCTGCGCTCCTCGCAATGACGGCGAAGGGAGCGGCGTCCCACGCCGGTACGTCGTGCACAGCAGCCGGTGATAGTCTCCGGTGTTTCCACACCCTTCGTCATTGCGAGCGCAGCGAAGCAATCCAGGATCTCTCCATGGAGGCAGTCTGGATTGCTTCGTCGCAAGCGCTCCTCGCAATGACGATGTGGTGACGAGCGGCGCTTTTTGCCGCGCCGTTCGCAGCCTTTGCTCGCATTCATCTCGTGGTTGTGATAGTTTTCAAGCTCTCTCGAAATGAGGGTGACCATGAAGCAGCCCTGCGTCTACATGTTCGCTAATCGTCGCAATGGGACGATCTACATCGGCGTCACGTCGAACCCGCTGCGCCGCGCGTTCGAGCATCGCGAGGGCCTGGTGAAGGGCTTCTCCTCGAAGTACAGCTGCAAGCTTCTTGTCTGGTACGAGCTGCACGCGTCGATGACCGACGCGATTATGCGCGAGAAGCAGATCAAGGGCGGCAGCCGTGCGGAGAAGCTTGCGCTGATCGAGAGCGTCAATCCGGATTGGTCTGATTTATACGAGACGCTGATCTGACCGCTGGGAGTAGAGCGGAAGCAGGCGAGACGGTCGCCACACACTCCGTCATTGCGAGCGCAGCGAAGCAATCCAGAATCTTTCCGCGGAAGCAGTCTGGATTGCTTCGTCGCGCTCGCAATGACGGTGGGGAGCGAGCGTGGCCCTTACGACAACCGCATATCCAGCAGCCGCCGTCCTTCGCCCTTCAGCAGCTTCTTCACTGCGCTCGACGCCACGACCTCGCCGTCGTTGGCATACGCCTCGTGGTTCTTCTCGATGTCGTCGAGGCGGTAGAGGTAGTTGACCATCACGCCGGCGGATTCGCGCAGGCCCTTGGGTGAGAGATCGCCGAGCCAGTTGATGCGTTCGAGCCGGGCGCCGTTGCCGAGATGGAAGCGCGCGACGGAATCGATCAGCTTGCCCTTCGGCGTGCGCGCCTTCAGGAAGTAGTGCGCGGCGAGCGGTTCGATCAAGGCGCGGAGCAGCGCTGTCGTCTCGGGGTTCTCGAACCATTTGGGATCGTCGAGACGCTTCATCAGCTCGCGGTCCTCGTCGGACAGCGGCAGGTCCTTGTCCTGCTTGACCCAATTCATGAAGCCCGGCACCGGCGACAGCGTCACGAAGGAGTCCAGCTTCGGTGTCTCGCGGCGCAGCTCCTCCACCACCTGCTTGATCAGGAAGCTGCCGAAGGAGATGCCGCCAAGGCCGCGCTGGGTGTTGGAGATCGAGTAGAACACGGCGGTGCGCGCCTTCTCGATCGGAAGGTGCTGGCGATCGACGGCCAGCAGCGGCGCGATCGCGCCGGGAATGGTCTCGGTCAGCGCGACCTCGACGAAGATCAGGGGCTCGTCGACCATCGCGGGATGGAAGAAGGCGTAGCAGCGGCGGTCGACCGGATCGATGCGGCGGCGCAGATCGTCCCAGTCGGAGATCTCGTGCACGGCCTCGTAGCGGATGATCTTTTCGAGGATGTTGGCCGGGGTCGACCAGTCAATCCGGCGCAGCACGAGAAACCCCCTGTTGAACCACGAAGAGAGAAGATGCGAGACGTCGCGGTCGAGCGCGGCGAGGTCGGCGTGTCCGTTCATCATGCCGAGCAGGTCGGCGCGCATGTTGACGAGATCGCCGGTCCCGCCCGGCGCGCGGTTGAGGCGGCGGATCAGCTCCTGCCGCCGCGGTTCCGAGGCGAAATGCAGCGAGCTGGCGTCCTCGTCGCTGGGCTTGGCGCGCCACTTCTCGATCGCCTTGGACAGCCGTTCGCGGTCGGGGCCGAAATCGCGCACCAGCGCCTCGAAAAAGGCGCGGCGTCCTGCCGCATCCAGATCCTGGTAGAGATCGAGCACTTCGCGCGCCATGGCTGTGCCGGAGGCTTCGCCCCGGCCCGACAGCAGCGCTCCGCAGAGCTCGATCAGGCCGGCGGCGTCCTGTTTGTGGTCCAGACCGTCGCCGCGGCGGAGCAGCGTCCGGCCGCGTTCGGAGATCGTGGCGAGCAGATCGGAGAAGAAGGCATTGGCCATCTGGGCTTTCGGATCAGGTTTGTGCGATGCGGGAAGCTTACACGGGATTTAGGCGGAAGCCGATCACAATCAAGCAGGGGAATACGGCATCTTTAGTTGGGCTGTGCGTTTCGGGAAGGCTGGCATGCCTGAAGAAGGCTTGGGAGACGGAGGCGCCTGCCTCAACCGCCGTCATTGCGAGCGAAGCAATCCAGACTGTTGCCGTGGAAAGATTCTGGATTGCTTCGTCGCTTCGCTCCTCGCAATGACGAGGCGGGCAGCAACCCTATTTCCCCGCAAACTCCGTCGGCGTCCGCCCCGTCACCTGCCGGAACGCCGCCGAGAACGCCGGCACGCTGGCATAACCGAGCTGCGTCGCGAGCTGTTTCACCGACACGCCCGCATCCGTCGACAGCCGCTGGATCGCCGCCGCGATCCTGGCGCGCTGGCACCAGCTTTTGAAGCTGAGCTGCGTCTCCGTCGAGAACAGCCGCGACAGCGTGCGGGCGGAGGTTCCGACCTCGCGCGCCAGCGTGTCGATGTCGTGCAGACCCGTGGGATCGTCGAGCACGATCATCGCGGCGCGGCGGCAGCGCGGCTCGTGCGGCAGCGGCACGAAGGTCGCGGGATCCTCGGCCTGGTGCAATTCCAGCATCACCAGGCGCACCAGCAACTCGGTGCGCTCCTCGGTGTTGCGCGCGTCGAACAGCGCCAGGATCGCCTGGTTGAGCAGCGGCGACACCCGCACCACGAAGTCCCTGGTCAGCCCCTCATGGCGCTGCTCGCGCTTCAGCCACGCCACGTCGAAATACAGCGTGCGCATCTCGATGTCGGCGAGCAGGTCGAGGGCATGCTCGAGCCCGGCCGGCACCCACACCGCGCGGTCCGGCGGCACCAGCCAGCGTCCCCCGGGCGTCGTCACCTGCATGGTGCCCTTGGCGGCATAGATCAGCTGCGCCTCGCGGTGCATGTGAGGGTCGATCCGCAAACCTCTCGGATAATCGCGCGCGACCAGGTGCACCCCCGCGGTCGAGCGGTGGTTGCCCCGGACCTCCCGGAGGATTGGCGTTTCCAAGATTGGCGTTTCCAAGACAGTCATTGGCAGCATCCCGTCATGGGTCCGACATATAACTCATTTCGGAGCAGGAGAGGATTCGTATGAACAGCCCCAGTCGGGTCATCAGTTTCGTCAACGCAGGCCATTTCATCGATCATTATTCGATGCTGATCTTCGCCGCCGCCGTGATCATCATGGGGCCGGCGCTCGGCATGGCCTATTCGGAACTGCTTCCCTACGCGACGCCGGGCTTCATCGCCTTCGGCGCCGGCTCGCTGCTCACCGGCTGGCTCGGCGACCGCTGGAGCCGCCGCCACATGATGCTGATCTTCTTCATCGGCATCGGGGTATCCATGATCTCGGTCGGCTTCGTGCAGACCCCGGCGCAGCTCGGCGCCGCGCTGCTGGCGATCGGCATCTTCGCCTCGATCTATCACCCCGTCGGCACGGCGATGATCGTGTCCTATGCCGACCGGCTCGGCCGCGAGATGGGCATCAACGGCGTCTGGGGCAATCTCGGCGTTGCCTCCTCGGCGCTGGTCACCGGCGTGATCGGCCAGTATTTCGGCTGGCGCTTTGCCTTCATCGTTCCCGGCATCGTCACCATCCTGATCGGCATCGCCTTTGCGATGATGGTCGTGCACGAGGACCGCAAGGGCAGCAAGCAGGCGGCGCCCCAGGCGCGCGTCGCCAAGCAGGACATGTGGCGCGTGGTGCTGTCGCTGCTGATCGTCGTGATCGCGATCTCAACCACCTTCAACGCCGTGACCGTCGCGCTGCCAAAACTGTTCGCGGAGCGGCTTGCCGATCTCACCAAGAGCCCGGCACTGCTTGGCGTCATCGCCGCCTGCGTCTACGTCTTCGGTGCGATGACGCAGTACACGATCGGCCGGCTGCTCGACCGCTACTCGCTGAAGACGGTGGCGCTGCCGCTGTCCTTCATGCTGGCGCCGTTCCTCTATCTCGCCGCGAGCCTGAACAATCTGCCGCTGATATTAGTGTCGATCGGCATCGTCATGGGCGCGTTCGGCCAGGTCACGGTGAACGACGCCATGGTCGGCAAATACACCAGCGAGGAATGGCGCTCGCGCGCCTATGCCGTGCGCTATTTCATCGGCTTCACCGCGGCGGGCGCCTCGGTCGGCCTGGTCGCCTGGCTCTACGAGCAGGGCGGTTTCGTCACCATGCTGCACGCGTTTGCCGGTTTGTGTCTGCTGGCGATCGCCGCCGCGATCATCCTGCCCCGCGAGATCCGGACGCCCGCGGCGGCGTGAGGTCTCCGTCATTCCGGGCTCGTCGCTGCGCGACGCGACGCTCTCCCCATCGTCATTGCGAGGAGCGAAGCGACGAAGCAATCCAGAGTCCCTCCGCGGAGGCACTCTGGATTGCTTCGCTACGCTCGCAATGACGGAGAACTGGGGGACGCCGCGGCACGTCACGCATCCTGCCCACGATGCCACTATGCCCCTGTTTTGCCCGACGGAGCAAGTCATTTCGGCAAAGCAGAAATTACCCAGCCTTTTCAACCCCATCCCTACTGTGCATGGGGTTGTTTTCGCACTTTTTGCCGGACCCTCGAGAATTACGGCTTCACCTCCGCCACCGGCTGCGGCTTCGGGCTCGTCTTCGATGCGCGCCAGTTCTCGAAGCGTTGCACCACCACGAAGAAGGCCGGCACGAACAGCACCGCGAGGCAGGTCGAGGCCAGCATGCCCGAGAACACGGTGATGCCGATCGACTTGCGCGCGCTGGCGCCGGCGCCGGTCGCGATCACCAGCGGCACCACGCCGAGGATGAAGGCGAACGAGGTCATCAGGATCGGGCGGAAGCGGGCGCGTGCTGCCTCGATCGCGGCTTCGATGACCGGCTTGCCGTCGCGGCCGTGCAGCTCGAGCCCGACCTCGACGATCAGGATCGCGTTCTTGGCGGAGAGCGCGATCAGGAGGATCAGGCCGATCTGGCAATAGAGGTTGTTATCGATCTTCAGGCCGTTGAGGATCAGTGTCGGTCCGATCAGCGACAGCGGTACCGCGAGGATCACCGAGATCGGCGCGTACCAGCTCTCATACTGGCCGGCGAGCACGAGATAGACCAGCAGCATGGCGAGGCCGAACACCCAGTAGATCTGGTTGGAGACCGCCTTCTCCTGATAGGACATCGCGGTCCATTCGAAGCCGGTGCCCTGCGGCAGCGTCTTGTCGGCGATCTCCTCCATCAGCTTCAGCGACTGGCCGGACGAGTAGCCCTGCGCTGGCAGACCGATCACGGTCGAGGAGGGATAGAGGTTGTAGAGGCTGATCAGCGACGGGCCCGTCGCCGGCGTGATCGTGGCGACGGTGCCGATCGGGATCATGTCGCCGTTGGAGTTGCGCACCTGCATGTTGGCGATGTCGCGCTCGGTGACGCGGAAGGCGGGATCGGCCTGCGTGTAGACCTGGAACACGCGGCCGAACTTGTTGAACTGGTTGACGTAGGAGGAGCCGAGATAGGTCGACAGCGCCGAGAACACCTGATCCGTCGTCACGTGCAGCGTCTGGGTCTTGATGCGGTCGATCTCGACGTTGAACTGCGGCACCGACGAGCGGAACGAGGACTGCACGCGCTGCAGTGCGCTCTGGCTCTGGCCGTTGGAGACCATCGCGCCGGTGATGGCCTGCAGCTTGGCGAAATCGCTGTTGCCGTCACGGAGCTCGACCTGCATCGAGAAGCCGGCGGCGTTGCCGATGCCCTGGATCGGCGGCGGCGGCAGCACGATGGTGCGCGCCTCCATGATGACCGCGAGCTTGTCGTTCAGCCCATAGACCAGCGAGCGCAAATCCTCGCCGGGCCCTTTGCGCGCGCCCCAGTCCTTCAGGATGATGTAGGCGACGCCGGCATTGGCAAGGCTCGCGCTGCTGTCGAGCGCGGAGATGCCGGCAATGGTGATGACCTGCTGGACGCCGGGCGTCTCCTTGATGATCTCGCTGGCACGGTCGAGCACGTTCTGGGTCCGCTCCAGCGAGGCGCCGTCGGGCAGCTGGATGGCGGCGATCAGATAGCCCTGGTCCTCGATCGGCAGGAAGCCGGTCGGCACGCGTGACAGGCCGTAGCCGCCGACTCCGATCAGCACCAGCGCGACGGCAACCGATACGGTGGCGTGCCTGCACAGGAAGGTGATCAATCGCGTGTAACCGCGCTCGACCCGGTTATAGACGTTGTTGAAACCGCGATAGAAGAAGTTGCGCTGCTCCGGCGGCACCGTCGGCCGCAGCCACAGCGCGCATTGCGTCGGCTTCAGCGTCGCCGCGTTGATGGCGGACAGCAGTGCGGTCGCCGCGATCACCAGCGCGAATTGCGAGTAGATGCGGCCGGTGAGGCCGGCGAGGAACGAGGCCGGCAGGAACACCGAGATCAGCACCAGCGTGATGCCGACGATCGGCGCGAACAGCTGGTCCATCGCCCTGATCGCGGCGTCATGGCCGTTCATGCCCTGCTCGATATTGTGGGCGGCGCCTTCGACCACGACGATGGCGTCGTCGACGACGATGCCGATCGCGAGCACGATCGCGAACAGCGTCGACATGTTGATGGTGAAGCCAAGCGCCGCCATCGCGGCGAAGGCGCCGATGATGGTGACGGGCACGGTCGTCGCCGGCACCAGCATCGCGCGCCAGTCCTGCAGGAACACCAGGATCACGACCAGCACCAGGAGGCCGGCCTCGATCAGCGTCATGTAGACCTCGTGCACCGAGGCCTCGACGAATTTGGTGGTGTCGAACGGCGTGTCGTATTGGATGCCTTCGGGGAAGCGCTTGGCGAGCTCCACCATCTTCTTCTCGACGGCCTGCTCGACCTGGAGCGCGTTGGCGCCGGGCGACTGGAACACGCCGATGCCGACGGCGGGCTGCTTGTTGAGCGAGAAGATCTGGCTGTAGGTCTGTGCGCCGAGCTCGACCCAGCCGACGTCGCGCACGCGCGTGACGTCGCCGCTGGTGCCCGTCTTGACGACGATGTTCTCGAACTGGGTGGCGTCGTCGAGCCGGCCGTTGACGTTGAGCGTGTACTGGAATGCCTGGCCCGGCGGCGTCGGCGGCGCGCCGACCTGTCCGGCCGAGACCTGCTGGCTCTGCTGCTGGATCGCCTGGATGACGTCCTGCGGCACCAATCCGCGCGCCTGCAGCTTGTTCGGATCGAGCCAGATCCGCATCGAGTACTGGCCGGCGCCGAACACGGTGACGTTGCCGACGCCGGGCAGGCGCGAGAGCTCGTCGCGGATGTTGATGGTGGCGTAGTTGCTCAGATAGAGGCTGTCGAACCGGGAGTCCGGCGAGGTCAGCGTGACGAACAGCAGGATCGAGGTCGACTTCTTCTGGACGGTGACGCCCTGGTTCTGCACCGAGGTCGGCAGTTGCGACAGCGCGCTGGAGACGCGGTTCTGCACCAGCACCTGCGCGAAGTTGAGATCGGTGCCGATCTTGAAGGTGACGGTCAGCGTGTAGGTGCCGTCGGAGGCGCTGTAGGACTGCATGTAGAGCATGTCCTCGACGCCGTTGACCTGCTGCTCGATCGGCAAGGCAACCGTGTCGATCACGGTCTTGGCGCTGGCGCCGGGATAGCGTGTGGTGACCTGCACCGTCGGCGGCACCACGTCGGGATATTGCGCGATCGCGAGGTTGAACAGTGCGACGCCGCCGATCAGGATCATCAGGAGAGCGATGACGTTCGAGAGGACCGGCCGCTCGATGAAGAATTTTGAGATCATGACCGGCGGCCCCTTACTTGCTTGAGGCCTGGGCCTGGTCGATCTTCGTCACCTGCGGGTCGATCTTCTGGCCCGGGATCACGCGCAGCAGCCCGGCGATCACCACGCGGTCATCGGGCTTCAATCCGCTTTCGATCACGCGCAGGCCGTTGTCGGCCGGGCCGACCTGCACCTTGCGCTGCTCGACCACGTTGTCGCCGTTGGCCACCAGCAGATAGCGGCCGCCCTGGTCGCTGCCGAGCGCGGTGTCGGGAACGAGCAGTGCATCCTTCTCCTGGGTGAAGGGCACACGGACGCGAACGAAATAGCCGGGCAGCAGCACCCGCTTGTCGTTTGGCACCACGCCGCGCACGGCGAGCGTGCCGGTCGACTGGTTGAGGGTCGGCGAGACGTAGTCGAGCTTGCCGTCATGCGGATAGCCGGTCTCGGTCTGCAGGCCGACCTGGATCGGGAATTGCTTCATGTCGGCGACGGTCAGCCCGCGGCGCGCCGCTTCGGCACGGATGCGCAACACGTCCTGCTCGTTGACGGTGAAGTTCACATAGATCGGGTCCATCGCGACGATGGTCGCGAGCTGGGTCGGGGAGGAGACGCCGACGAGCTCGCCGATCGAAACCAGATGCGCGCTGACGATGCCGTCGAACGGCGCGCTCACCTTGGTGTAGCCGTAATTGACCTCGGCGAGCCTGGTGTTGACCTGGGCCTGCTGGAGATTGGCCTGGGCGTTGTCGCGGGTCGAGGTCGAGGTGTCCAGCGTCGCCTGCGAGACCGCCTGGCGCTGCACCAGATCGGTCTGCCGCTTGAAGTCGGCTTCGGCTTGCCGAAGCGAGGCCTGCGCGCCGGCCTCCGCCGCCTGCGCCTGCTCGAGCTTGAGCTTGTAGGTCTCCGGCTCGATCGTGAACAGCTGGGTGCCCTGCTTGACGAAGGTGCCGTCCTGATAGTCCTGCGATTGCAGGAAGCCCTGCACCCGCGCGACCAGATCGACGCTCTTGATCGGCGCGGTGTTGCCGGTGGCCTCGACATAGCGCGTCACCGGCCGCTGCACCGGCGTTGCCACGTCCACCTTGGGCGGGGGCGGGGCGACATACGCGTTCTTGTCCTCGCAGCCCACAAGGACCGCCAATGCGGCCAGGGCCGTCAGCGCTCGTCCGATCTGTCTCCACTCTCCGTTGCGATGTGCGAGAGATGCGGGATTCGCGCGGGTCATTCGATCGCCCCCGATTGCGGTGTGTCGGTGCGGCAGGGTACCAACAAATGACCGGCCGTGGAACACCATAGCCATGGCAGTCACAGCCCTTGCACCGCAAACGGCGGCGTGGCCTTTGACAAGGTTTGTCATGACAAACCGCTTTTCATTGCACGCACGATCGACCACAATTGTGTAAGGCCGCGTGACCGAGGCGGAGCGCTCGGGATGAAAGACGAGAAGAACAAGAAGAAAAGGTGAGGAGAGCATGAGATGCGAAAATCCCTCCAATCGGTCCTTGCCGGCCTCGTTCTCGCAGTGGGCCTCGTCATGCCCGCGCTAGCTGATGGCTTGAAGGACGAGATCGCGCCGACCGGCAAGCTGCGGGTCGCGATCGCGATCAGCCCGGCGGGCGGCGCGTTCTGGTCGACCAAGACGGAGGCCGGTTATGCCGGCGTCCCCGTCGATCTCGGCAAGGAGATGGCGGCCCAGCTCGGTGTCCCCGTCGAATATGTCGTGCACCAGAATTCCGGGCAGATCACCGATGCGGCTGGCAAGGGGACATGGGACGTGACCTGGTTGCCGAAAGATCCCGAGCGCGAGACCAAGATGCTGTTCGGCCCGATCTACGAGGTCGCCGACGCCACCTACATCGTCAAGGCCGGATCAAACATCACCAATTTCGCCACGCTCGACCAGACGGACATCAAGGTCGCGGCCGTCAACGCGACGACCACGATGCGCGGCGCGGTGGCGCATTTGAAGAACGCGAAGGTCACGGGCTACCAGACCTATGACGAGATCTTCGGCCTGCTTAGGAGCGGCGAGATCGACGCCTTCGCGCTATCACGCGACCAGCTCAACAAGATGGCGCAGAAGATTCCCGGCACCAAGGTGCTGGACGAGACGTTCAAGAAGACGGTGACCGCAGTCGCCGTTCCGCTCGGCCATCAGCAGTCTCTGGCGTTCGTCACCAGGTTCATGAACGATGCGGTGACGAACGGCACGCTGCGCAAGGCCTATGACAACAACGGCCTGAAGGACACGCCGATCCGCACCGAGTAGGGCAGGCGGCGCAGCGAGGCTGCGCCGCGCCTAACGGTCTCACGGCTCCGCGGTGCGAATGCCGGCGGGGCTCACCTGCAGCTTGAGCGTGGACGTCTTCGTCAGTGCCTTGCCGTCGAACGAGAAGGCGATCAGCTCGTTCTCGACCATGCACTGCGCTACGACATGCTTGGAGTCCTTCGACCACACCATGCCCTGGCACCAATGGCCGATCTTGGCTTCGGCGACCGGCGTGAGGTCGGTGCCCGAGATCTTGTAGACCTTGAGCAGGCCGAAATCGTTGAAGAAAGGTGAGGCGGACGGCTTGTTCGAGCCGTTCATGACGGTGACGGCGACATGGCTGCCGTCCGGCGACATCTTCACCGCTTCGGGCGTCTGCCCGACCGTCACCGTCGTGACGACGCGGATCGGCTTGGCGGTCATGTCGATCAGGCTGATCGAATCGTTGTCGCCGCTGCTGGCGCCGACATTGCCGACCACCGCCGCGGCGCTGCCGGTGAGATCGATGTCGTAGGGGCGGATGCCCGCGGAGAGGTCGCGCTTGGCGTATTCGACCTTGCTTCCGTCGACGGTGAGAAGCGAGACCTTGTTGTCGCCGTCGCGGGTGACCAGCGCGGTCGCGCCGTCGCGCGAGAACACGGCGTGGCTCGGGCCCGACTTGGCATCGCCGAGCTGGATCTTGCCGGCCGGCGTCAGCGTGCTGCCGCTGATCGTGAAGACCGAGACGGTGCCTTCGCTCCGGTTCGCAACCAGCGCCAGCGTACCTGCGCGATTGATCGAGACGCCGGCCGCGCCGGCGCCCGCCTGAAGTGTCGCGAGCACCTTGGGCGGCGAGGATTTCAGGTCGATGACCGAGAGCTTGTCGTCGGGCACCGTCTTGGTCGCGTCCGCCGGATCGATCTTCATGGCGCCGGTGACCAGCGCAAACGAGCCATCCGGCGCGATCGCCACGCTCGGCGGCGGGCCGACGACGCTGGCAGGGGCCGCGACCTCGCCGAGCAGCTTCAGCGTGCCGTCGGTGAGATCGATGACGCTGACCGTGTCGGGCAGCGGCTGCTTGCGGACGACGGCATTGCCGTTCTCCAGCGCCATCTTGCCGTCATTGGCGCTGACGACGATCTCGGCATGGGCGGCGAAACCGGCAAGGCCGACCAGCGACGTTGCGACCAGGGCTGACGCGGCATGGCGCGTGCGCCTGCGAAGAGCAGCTTTCATGTTTTCCCCCTGAGGCTTTGTTCTTGTCCGGCCAAGCTAAATGCAACCGGGCGCATCAGGCAACAATCCGGGCGCGATCATTTTTGCCGTCGCCCGGGGAATAAAACGGCGTGAGGTGTCCCGGCGCGGCGAGGCAGGCGCCTGCACAATAAATCTTGTCACGGCCACTGCGCAAAGTGTCTCGTGCGTCAAACTGACACAGCTCTGTCATTCGCGCTGTTTAGAATATTTCTGATCGTAAAACCTCCTCATTTCCGGGGCGTCAAAAAAATGAAATCGAGACTACTGACGACGGCTGCGATTTTCGCGGCCGCGAGCGCGCTCGCGTGCACTCTTCCTGTCCTCGCGGACGATTTCGGCCGCGATCGCGATCACGGCCACGATCACGACGACCATCATCGTCATCCGCACGACATCCACACCGAGACGCCGATCAAGCATCTCGTGATCATCTTCAACGAGAACCGCTCGTTCGATCATTACTTTGCGACCTATCCGAACGCGGCCAATCCGTCCGGCTCGATTCCCTTCGTGCCGAAGCCGCATACGCCCAAGGTCAACAACCTCGCCAACGCCAATCTGCTGGTGAACAACCCCAACACCAACCAGGCCAATGGCACCGGCGCGACCGACCCGTTCCGGCTCGACCGCACCCAGGCCAATACGCGCTCGCAGAACCACTCCTACACGCCCGAGCAGCAGGCCGTGGACAACGGCAAGGAAGACCTGTTCCCGAAATTCACCGGCCGCGGCACCGCCGGCGGCGCCGGCGCGTTCGGCACCAACGGTCAGGTCATGGGCTATTTCGACGGCAACACCGTCACGGCCTTCTGGAACTATGCCCAGCACTTCGCCATGAGCGACAACAACTGGACCGACACGTTCGGCCCGTCCACGCCCGGCGTGCTCGAAGTCGTCGCCGCCCAGACCAATGGGGTGCAGCCGGTCATCGGCACCACGGCGTCGATCGCCGACGGCCAGGGCGGCCTGACGCTGACCGGCGACACTGATCCGGGCAACGATGCTTGCTCGAGCACCACGAGCACGATGCTGATGGGCGGCAAGAACATCGGCGACCTGCTCACCGACGAGCACATCAGCTGGGGCAGCTTCATGGGCGGCTTCGACCTGACGCTCAAGAACGCCAATGGCACCACCGGTTGCGGCCGCAGCACGTTCTCGAGCAACGTCAACGGCACCATCGTGGACTACATCCCGCACCACGCGTTCTTCCAGTATCACGCGTCCACGGCCAACCCGACCCATGCGCGGCCGAGTTCGGTCCACGCGATCGGCCACACCCATGACCTCAACGGCAAGGTCGATCCGGCCAACCACAATTACGATCTCGAAGACTTCTACGCCGCGGTGAAGGCCGGCAATTTCCCAGCCGTGTCCTACATCAAGATGCCGGCCTACCAGGACGGTCACGCCGGCAACTCCGATCCGCTCGACGAGCAGGCCGGCAATGTCGAGCTGATCAACTTCCTCCAGAAGCAGCCGGAATGGCGCGAGACCGCCGTCATCATCACCTATGACGATTCCGACGGCTGGTACGACCACCAGTACGTCGCGCCGAAGAATGCCTCGTACGATCCGACCGCCGACCAGGTCAACGGTCCGGGCCTGTGCGGCCTCGGTCCCAACAAGCAGCCAGCGCCGAACGGTCTCGGTGGCAAGCCGGTGAACGGCCGTTGCGGTCCGGGCACGCGTGTTCCCCTGATCGTGGTCTCGCCCTACGCGAGGACGAACTATGTCAGCCACACTTACACCACGCAGGCTTCGGTGGTTCGCTTCATCGAGGACAACTGGCTGCACGGCAAGCGTCTGGGCGGCGGTGCGTTCGACGCCGGCGCCGGATCGCTCTTGGACCTGTTCGATTTCGATCAGGATCACCGCCACGACCTGCGGGCGGATGCGCTGTTCCTCGATCCGACCTCCGGCACGGTGATCACCAGCCCGCCGGACGAGCATCATCACCACTAGGACGTCCCTTCGCATGAACAGCCGCACGATGTGGCTTCTCGGCGCCGGCCTGCTTTGCCTGGCCGGCGCCGTCTTTGCAGCCGAGACCAATCCGGCGGGCATGAACCCGAACCCGGTTCAGCTCAGACGTCCGCCGGTCGCGCCATTGTCGGCGATGGCGCAACTCGGCAAGGCGATCTTCTACGACGCTTCGCTGTCGTCTTCAGGTGCGCTGTCCTGCGCATCCTGTCACAGCCCGGATCACGCCTACGGTCCGCCCAATGACGGCCCGGTGATGTTCGGCGGCGCGACCCTGTCGCGGCAAGGCGCGCGCGCGGTGCCGTCGCTGACCTATCTCGACCGTCACCCCAATTTCAGCATCGGCCCCGACAAGGGCGACGACGACAACATCATCGACCTCGCGCAGATGGCCGCGATCGGCCAGCAGGCCGCGCGCACGACCAAGACCGCGGGCGGCACCGGTGCGTCGGCGAACATCGTGCCGCAGGGCGGCCTGTTCTGGGATGGTCGCGCCGACACGCTGCAAGACCAGGCGCTGTTTCCGCTGCTCGACCCCAACGAGATGGATGGCGGCAGCGCCGAGATCGTCGCGGACAAGCTGCGCCGTGCGCCTTACGTCCAGCGTTTCGTCGAGCTGTTCGGTGCCGGCGTGCTCAGCAATCAAAGCCTCCTGATTGCGGAGGCGATGTTTGCCGTCGCCCGCTATCAGGTGGAAGAGCCGAGCTTCCATCCCTACACCAGCAAGTACGATTACTGGCTCGAAGGCAAGGCGCGGCTGTCCGAGAGCGAGCTGCGCGGCCTGCAGGCCTTCAACGATCCCGACAAGGCCAATTGTGCGGGCTGCCACACGTCGGCACCGACGCGCGACAACCTGCCGCCGCTGTTCACCGATCACCAGTACGAGGCGCTCGGCGCGCCGCGCAATGCCACGCTCGCGGGCAACAGCGATTCCGATCATTTCGATCTCGGCGTCTGCGGCCCGCAGCGCACCGACATTCCGGAACAGACGCAATATTGCGGCATGTTCCTGACGCCGACGCTGCGCAACACGGCAACGCGCCACGCCTTCTTCCATAACGGTGTCTTCAGCAGCCTGGAGCAGGTGCTGGATTTCTACAATTTCCGCGACACCAATCCGGAAAAGGTGTTTCCGCGCGCCGCCGATGGCACGACGCGGAAGTACGACGACCTGCCGCAAAAATATCACGCCAATGTCGACGTCACCGATCCGCCGTTCGATCGTCACCCCGGCGACAAGCCGGCGATGACCGAACAGGACGAGGCTGACATCATCGCGTTCCTGAAGATGCTGACGGATGGGTACACGCCCTGAATATTAGGACGTGGAAGTATGGACCGATCGCGTGGCCATGTTCAAAAGAACTCGAGCGAAGGAAAATGATTCACTAACCTGTCCCAGAGCGAAAGCGGTGGTCGTGGCTGCCTTTTGGCGTCACTGAGCGATAGGCACCGCGGTGCCAGCCTCATCCCATAATAGAGGTTCGCTCCGGAGACGCTCTGACCGCCTTGTATGCTCACGGTCGGGTCAATATGGTTCCTTATCAGGTCCGTCGTTTGTTCGACGGAGCCTGTCGCCGTGTTGTCGTAAGCTGCGACGTATTTGGTCGATGCTTTGAGGACCCGTTGTCCCTGGCAAACGTACTCTCCGTTTTCCAGATACCGTCTCACCGCCCGATCGCAGGATTCGCGATGGAACAGCTCGTCCGCGATGATCGACAGGTCTTCAAGGGAGACTTCCAGCACTTGAACGTCGTCGAGCTCGAGCTTGACGGCTTCTGCCAATTTTGCATCGGCGCTGGACTGAATCGAATGCACGACCTTCGAGTCGAGTGAATATTGTGTCTTGCGCAATTCGGACGTGACCTGGGTCGCCGAAGCGGACGTACGCGTGACGCCAACCAATCGGTCCGATGAGACTTCGCACAGCATGTCGTAGTCTTGGCCGTTCGAAGAGACATGATAGATCGAGCCGGGAGCGCGCAGGAGCACCGGCGGCGTTATCGGGTGGAAGCCGATCGCCGTGATGGCTTCATTGAGTTTGTTCGGGGGGGTGTGGAGATGTATCGCGGCCACGGATGCCAGTGGTGCGATGCTCACGATCGTTACTAATGCCCCCCACTTGATTAACGGGCGCATTGGAGTTCTCCGCCGATTATCCGCAACAATAGTTTCCACAGGGGCGCGCACACGCGTTGGCCGAATCTGTGGGCCCCATCGTTGTCAGTGCGGCGAGAGCGAAGGCAAAAAGGAGTACTGCGAACTTCATGACCTGTCCTCCTGTGGATTGACAGATACTCGCTCGACCTGACGTCCGGAGACCCGTAACGCCTTGGCGACGGGAAGCGAGACATCCTTCTTGCGAGGCTACGTCCGGCATTGGGGCGCAGGTATGAACTGGCTCACATTCGATCTTGAATTGTGTTGGAGCAGCGCATGGGCGGTCGTGGCCGCCTCTGAGCGGCGTCGTCACAAGAGCCGGCGAAAGTCTGCCGCTGATTACATTGTCGATGTGCCCTGGCTCGTCCTGCCTGCGTGCCACGCAGCGAGCACGGCCTTCTCCTCGTCCTCGGTAAGTCCGACGACGGGTCCGTTGCTGGTGCGGAGCCAGCTGCGCGTGTCGCGCGCGGTGGCCGCCACCGGCCGCGCGGTCAAGCCGGCCTCGCGCGCCGGCGAAGCGTCGCGCGTCATGAAGCCCGCGTAGTCGGGCAGGGGCAGCCATATGGGCAGCGACCGCGGGCCGGCCCAACGCCTGACGTCGTGCGCTTCAAGGAAGGCGCGATCAATCCAGGTGAACTTGCAGGACGGGTTCAGCGCGGCGGCACACTCGGCCAGGAATTCGCCGCGCGTGCGGATCGGTCCGATCCCGTCATAGATGCCGGTAAGGCCAGTCTCCGCCGCATGCACGATCCATTGCGCGAGGTCGCGCACGTCGATGAACTGGACGGCATCGTCCGGCGATCCCGGTGCCAGCACCTCGCCGCCGCGCACGAGCCGCGCCGGCCAATAGGCGAAGCGTCCGGTGGGATCCTCCGGCCCGGCGATGAGGCCGGCCCGGCAGATGAAAGCGTTGTTGCCGACCGCCTGTTCGCAGGCGACCTTGGCGGCGCCATAGATGGCATCGGTGCTGTGCTCGACATCCTCAGCCACGGGTTCGCGGAGCGGCGCATTGTCGGCGCGCTGCCCAGGCGTGCGATTGTCCGCATAGACACTGACGGTCGAGATGAAGCTCCAGTGCACGCCGGGCCGCTTCAGCGCCGCGACCGCGCGGCGGACCTGGCCCGGATGGCGCGCGACATCGACCACGGCATCGAACGTCTGGCCCGCGAGCGGTGCAAGACCGTCGGCGCTGTCGCGGTCGACCCGTACGAAGCGGGCGCGCCCCGCGATCGGACCCGCGAGTCCGCGGGCCGCACAGGTCACGTCGTGGCCGGCCGCGCAGGCGTGGGTGGCGACCGCGCGCCCGAGAAACTGGCTGCCGCCGAGGATCAGCAGTCGCATGAGATGGCTGATGGCATCGTGGTGCGTCCTTCCCGGAGGGTGTGGATCGACAGCCTACGACGTCCAGTGGCGGCTGCAACTGTGCGTCAGCGCCCCTTGAGCTCGGCGTATTTCGCCATCGCGCGCTCGAACTTCCGGTTGAACAGCCACATCGCGCCGAGGATCTCGCGGAAGCTTGCCGAGGTTCTGGCACGGTCGGCCTGGCCGAACGCAAAAATGCTGTTGTTGCGCAGGTGCTTCATGATCGTCGGGCTCGACACCCGGTAGTTCAGGAGATCGCCCGATCTAAGCGCCGACCGCGTCGGGGTGGGAACGATCTGGATCAGCTCGAACAGCTTCATCTGGTCGATCGGATCGGGCAGCGTCTTCACAATGGCCGGGATCTCCCGGAAGATGTCCGCATGCGCGTTCATCAGGCCGTCGCGCACATTGGTCCAGTGATTGAAGCGATGGTCGGTGCCGCGGGCGCGCGCCTCTTCCTTGTCGTCGCGCGCGTTCAGCGCGGGATCGAGTGCCGCGATTTCGGGCTTGATCGCCTCCCATTTCCGGCGGCCGTTGCGGTCTTCGGACGGGCCGGTCTGGAAGCTGCCCATATAGGTGTTCGAACGTCCGTTGCGGACATTCTGCTTGCCGTTGGTCTCGGCAAAGAACAGCCCGAGGCTGATGCGGCCCGCAGCTTCGGCGTGAACCGGTGCAAGCCCCTTGGCGCGCGCGATCGCGACGGCGAGATCGACGACGTCCCTGAACGGCGTCGGCGAGTTCTGCGCGTCCGCCGGCGGTGCCTCCATGACGTCGAACAGCTTTCCGTATTCGTCGATCAGCGGCTCGATATCGGCGTCGAAATAGGCCGGCGGGATCTCGAACTTGTTGGGCTTGCCGATGCGCGAGGGCATCGCGTCGGTGAGATCCTTGTAAGTGCTGATCACGGCGACACGCGCGAGATACAGCGCCTGGCCTGGCAGATTCGGCAGCGGCTGCTTGGCGTCGATCTGCCTGCGCCGCTCGGCGAGGACGGACTTGAAATCGCCGAGCGCGCGTTCATAGGTCGCAGCCGCCTCCGACTGCTTCGCCGTGAGCGTCTGCGCCGCGCTCACGCCGAACGTCGCGAGGATCAACCCAAGCGCCGCGATGGCTGCGGCGGCGTGACGTCGTGGTCCCATGACGGGTTCCCATGTCCCGGAGATTCGTCGATCATGGGATCGTAACCATCAAATGCGCAGCCTGGCGAGTTGCAATTCCCGCGCAGGCTCGTTGGTCTCACGCCGTGGCCCGGTACTCCGGCGCCGACGTCAGGAATTTTGCGTAGTCGTCCGCATTCGGCGGCTGGAAATGTCCGGCAAGCCCGCCGCGCTTCTGGGTCTTCGCGCCGATATCGGCCATCAGCTCGTCGAAATGGCGGTAGTGATAGGGCGCGACGCACAGGCCGCCATAGACGCCGGCGGCCGGCCGCTCGACACGCTTGAAGTGCAGCATCATCTCGATGTTGTCGTGCATCGCCTGCGCCGTCGGCTGGTTTGCGAGTTGCCCGTCGGCATAGCGCACCAGCCAGTTGGCGGCGAGGTCGGCGCAGAGCACGGTGCAGAACGACGAGTTGAAGCCGACGAAGCCGAGGTCGGGCAAATCAGGATTGGCGATCAGGCGGTAGAGCCGGTATTGCCCGTCCGCATCGACCAGTTTTGACTGATAGTCTTCCGGCAGGAAGGGCACACCGAGCTTGTAGCCGATCGCCAGCACGGCGACGTCGGCACCGACGCGCTCGCCGCCGCTCATCACGATGGTGTCGCCTTCGTAGTGATCGAAGCTGCCGAACACCGCCTTGATGCGGCCGTCGACGACCATCGGATAGAAACCGGGCGTTGCGATCGGCACCGAGCAGTTGACGCCGTCCTCGATCCGCTCCTTCGGCACCATCTTGCATTTGTCGAGCTTGAGCTGCGCCTTCAGCAGGCTCTCGAGCCCGCGCCAGTTGGCCCAGATCAAAGGTGCGGCCATGCGATACGCCAGTCGCGACATCGCGCTGATGCCCCAGCCCGGAAACATCTCCTCCTGCGCGCGGATGTAGAGGATGCGCTTGAAGTTGACGAGGCCGCCGACGAAATAGGGAATGCGCCACACCGGCTCGCGCATCACGATGGTGACCTCGCGCGCGCCCGATTTCACCGCGTTCACGGCGATATCGGTTGCCGACTTGGAGCCGCCGAGCACGACGATTCGGCGTCCTTTCGCCAGCGCCGGATCGCCGTATTTCGACGAATGCAGGATCTGCCCGCCCTGGTCCAGGAAGCTGCCTTCGCCGCGGCAGTGCAACTCGCGTGGCTCGTTGAACTGCCCGGTGCAGACCGCGACGAAATCGAAATCCTCGTTCGTGGTCGCGCTGTCCTTGTTCGTCAGCGCGAGCGTCCAGCCGGGCTTGCCGTCGGCGCGCCGCGCCATGCCCGCGACCGCCGTGTTGAGGCGCAGCATGCGGTCGAGACCAAAGCTCTTCGCGTAGTCGGCAAGATAAGCGTGGACCTGCGGCCCGGTCGGCCATTCCGGATAGGCGTCCGGCATGGCACGGTCGGTGTAGCGGTAGAGATCCTTCGGGCTCTGCGTCTGCACCTCGGGATAGGAGCGCGCCGGCTCCCAGACGCCGCCGATATCGCCGCTGCGCTCGACGATGGTGACGCGGTGACCGCGGGTGGAGAACGCCTTTGCGGTGGCAAGGCCGGAGACGCCGGCGCCGATCACGCAGACATGCTTGGGGCTGACCATGGGTTGCTCGCAATCAATGTGTTTCGCGCGCAAGCGGCCTCGTTCGGCAGCAAGGCGCGGCCGGCGGGCTGCAAGCAGGTGGGAGGAGACGAGGAGGCGGTGGCCTACTCGTTGGCCTCGGGCGGCAGAAAGTCGACCTCGTGCAGCGCCGAGATGCGCACGACCTCGGCCGGGTCGGTCAGATTGTGGAGCTGGTCGAACAGCGCCTCCAGCTTCTGCATCGGCGAGACCCAGAACAGCGCGCGGCACGGCTTGTCGGACTTGTTGAAATAGCCGTGCGGAATGCCGCGCGGCATGCGCACGAGATCGCCGGCATGGGCCTTGACCCATTTGCCGTCGAGCTTGAGGTCGAGCGTGCCCTCCTGCACCAGGATGAACTCGTCCTGGGTCGGATGGATGTGCACCGGCACGAACTGGCCGGGATCGCTGTTGGTCTCGAACGCGAAGGTGGAGTCGGTGACGGCCTTGGGGAAATAGACCTGACCCAGGATGTTCCAGGTCTTGCCGCCATAGCCCGTGCCGTTTGCGGTAATGCCCTTTTCGAGTGCAGTCATGGCTCGCCTCCTCATGAATCCGGCGAGGGAGCTTCCGCCAGCGACCGGCCGCCTGTCTATCCGCTAAACGAATCCGGACCTCGCTGTTGCCCTGCAGCACGACGATTTTGCCGGCGCGGCCCTTTTCGCCTCGGGGGAACTATTATAGGCTTAAAGCAATTCCGTGACGCGAAGCGTGGTCGACGATGTCCGCAGCCGTGCTGGAAATGTACGCAAAGGCGTCCCAGGCCGAACGGCTTGCGGACTTTGCCCGCGTCACCACGGATGACGTCGACGAGGCGGCCGAGCAGATCGGGCGCATCTTCTGTCCGCACGATCTCAAGCCGGCGCAGGCGCGCACGGCCGGCTTCTCGGCCCGGCACAATTGCGCGGCGTTCGACGGTTTCTCCATCAACCACGTCGCCTATGGCGGATCGGTCAGCATCGATCCCGGCTGCCTCGAGCGCTTCTTCCTGGTGCAGATCCCGCTCTCGGGCACCGCGAACATTCGCGCCGGCGCCGGCGAATTCGATGCCACGCCGGACCGGACGGCCTCGCTGCTGTCGCCGACCATCCCGACCCGGATGATGTGGTGCGACTGCGCACAGGCGATCCTGCTGCTCGACCGCCGCATGGTCGAGCAGCGCGCCGCGGCGCTGTCGGGCAGGGCGGCCGGCGCGGTCGAGTTCGATCCGGTGATCGATCTCGACACGCCGTCGGGGCAGGCCCTGCGGACCAGCCTTGCCGAGCTGATGCGGCTCGCCGAACGTCTCGGCCCGTCCGGCAGGCTGTCACCGGTTGCGGTGGCTGACTGGCGCGAGGTGCTGCTCGATCATCTCCTCAATGGCCAGCGGCATGACCTGTCGGATGCAATCAGAACCTTTTCGGGGCAAGCCGAACGTCTGCCGCGCGCGCTCCGCGCCGCGCGGGACCATCTTGCCGACAATGCCGGCGAGCCGCTCGACCTTGCGCAGCTCGCCTGCGCCGCCGGCATCGGCATCCGGGCGCTGCAGCTCGGCTTCCGCCGCCATTTCGGCGTGTCGATCTCGCAGATGCTGCTCGACATGCGCCTTGCCGGTCTGCACGCGCGGCTCGCGCAGGCTGCGCCCGATGCCTCCATCACCGACATCGCGTTCGACCTCGGCTTCACCCATCTTGGCCGCATGGCCGGCGCCTACCGCGAAAAATTCGGCGAGACGCCGTCGGCGACATTGCGGCGGCGGATGAGCTAGCGGGCGGCGCCGGAAAGCCTACTTCCGCGATCGCCGCGTTGCGCCGTCGTCCTCGGAGGCCTGCCTGCGCAGGAAGCCCTCCATCTCCGCCTGCACCGAATAGGGCGTCGGGATCGGATCGCCCGCGGCATCGACCGCGGTGTCGAGCGAGCGGCGCAGCATGCGCGCGAGCTCGGCCTTGCGGTAGGGCTTGGTCAGGAGCGGCGCGCCCATGGTGGCGTAGCCCGGCCCATGCGGCGCGTCGTGGGCATAGCCCGACGTGAACAGCACCCGCAGCGAGGGCCGTGCGGCCACCATCTCGTCGGCGAGCTCCCGTCCGTTCAAGGCGCCGGCCATCACGATGTCGGTGAACAGCAGATCGAACGGCGTGCCCTTGGCCGCGATGGCGAGCGCGTCGGCTGCATTGATGGCGGGGATCACCTTGTAGCCGAGGCTTTCGAGTTGGACCGTGACGAACTGGCGGACGTCGCGGTCATCCTCGACGCAGAGGATGGTTTCCGTCCCGCCCACGATCTTGCGCTCGTCATAGCCGGCCGGGCGGAGCGTGCTGGTCTCGGCCTTGGGCAGATAGATGGTGAAGGTTGTGCCGCGTCCTTCGGCGGAGTTGACCTTGATGCCGCCGCCGGATTGCTTGACGAAGCCGAACACCATGCTCAGCCCGAGCCCGGTGCCCTTGCCGACATCCTTGGTCGAGAAGAACGGATCGAAGATGCGTTCGAGGATGGCCTGCGGAATGCCGGTGCCGTTATCGGCGATCTCGATCTCGACATAGTGGCCGGCATAGCCCGCGCCGACCGCCACGGCCTCGCGCACGCCGAACACGACGTTGCGTGTCGTCAACGTCAGCCTGCCGCCATCGAGCATCGCGTCGCGGGCGTTGATCGCGAGGTTGAGCAGCGCCGAGCTCAACTGGCCGCGGTCGGCGAAGGCGAGCCAGATATTGCGGTCGAGCTTGGTCACGATCTCGATCTTCTTGTCGAAGGTCGCCAGCAGCAGCTTTGCCAGCTCTTCCAGCAGCTCGTTGACGTCGATCTCGGCCGGCTGCAGCGCCTGCTTGCGCGCAAAGGACAACAGGCTCGACGTCAGTGCCGCACCGCGGTCGGCGGCTTCGCTGATCAGCTTGGTGATGGTTGCGAGCGGCGGATTGTCCTTCACGGCGTCGGCGAGGATCTCGATCGTGCCGGTGATCACCGTCAGCATATTGTTGAATTCGTGCGCGATGCCGCCGGTGAGCTGGCCGACCGCCTCCATCTTCTGCGCCTGGATCAACTGCTCCTCGGCGGCGCGCTTCTGAGTCACGTCCTTGACGAAATTGTTGATGATGGTGCGCCCGCCGATCTGAAGCGCCGTGCTCGACGCCTCGATCAGGATCTCGTCGCCTTCCCGGTGCAGCAAGGTCGCTTCGAACCGGATGCCGATCGGCGTGTTCGACAGTTCCGGCAACAGCCGCATCATGCGTTGGCGAAAACCGTCGCGGAGTGGCTCGGCAATGAGGAGGTTGACGACGTCGGTGCCAAGCGCCTCCTCGCGCGTCCATCCGGTCAGGGCCTCGGCCTGAAAGCTCCACTCCAGGACGATGCCCCGTTCGTCGGTTTGAACGAAGGCATCGAGCGCGGTCTTGATGACGGCTTGCGTGACTTGCGCGCTGGCCTGCGCCTGTACAGCGAGCCGCGCGGCGGTACGTTTGTCCTGCGACGCCTCGATCGTGCGCGTGCAACGCCGCGCGAGGAGCACCGCGACGGCGGTGCTGGCGATGAGGGCAACGACCTGGGCAAAGCCGAATCCGGGACCGCTCACGGCATAGGAGGCGAGGAGGGCCGCCGCGGTCACGACGACCTGCGCGGCCATCGCGAATGTCAGAAGCCCCCTGAGTTTCATGGTCTCACACCAACGGCGTCAGTCACGGACCCCCGCGTCCGCCCTGGAGATGGTTCCGGCCTCTCGTGAGCTACAGTCTCCACGCGGCTGCGTCGAGGGTCAATCTCCGCCTCAACCTGGCGGCGAATCGGTCTGCCGCAGCGTCGTGACCCAGATCACACGGGCCGCCTGCTGGGTCGGGTTGTCGAACATGTGCGGCACGATGCTGGGAAAGCGGAAACTGTCGCCGGCTTCCAGCAGATGCGCCTGGTTGTCGAGCCACAGCCGCAGGCTGCCGGACAGGATGTAGCCGGCCTTCTCGCCGGTGTGCTGCAGAAAGTCGGTGCCGGAGGAGGCGCCGGGATTGAGCGTGAGCTCGTAGAGCTCCATCTGCCCCTTGCCCTCCGGCGTGAGCGCTTCCTTGACGACGCCGCTGGCGGTGAGCCGCAGCAGGCGCCGGTTGTTCTTGCGCACGATGTAGCGCTGCACGTCGGCGGGATCGCTGGTCTCGAAGAAATAGGAGATGGGAACCTCGAGCGCGATGCTGAGCAGGCGCAGGGTGCGGATCGACGGCATCGCGCGCGCGCGTTCGAGCTGGCTGATCATGCCGTTGGACAGGCCGGTCTTGTTGGCGACGTCCTGGATCGACAGGCCGGCGCGCTGGCGTAGCAGCCGCACGGTTTCGCCGAGGCGCTGGTCGACCGCATCGTCGGCCTCGATCGACGGGGCCCCCTTCGGACCGTTGGTATCGCCGCGACCGTCCATGTCGCTCTCCCATGCATTCCCTCGCCGCCGGAATAGCCGGCGGGGTGTGAAAAGGTCGCGCATACTAGCAATGTGATTGACAGCTGTATTTAGTCATGATGAAATTTTGGCTGAAAAATTTAGAAGCACTAAAGCCCACTCCTGTCCCTTTGCCGGGGTCTCGGGGCGCGGGAGACGGTGCCGCGTGCGGGAACGGAGACTGATTATGGCAGACAGCACCGGCAAGTTCGGCGTTGGGGGACTGCATCATCTCGGCATTCCGAATCGCCGACAATTCTTCCAGCTTGGCGCAGGCGCCGCGGCGGGATGGACGCTTTCAGGCAGCGCGTTCGCGCAGACCGAACGTCCCACCAGTCCGCCGGACAAGCCGCGCGGGCAGGTGATCGCGGCGCTGTCGCAGGAGCCGACCGTCTTTCATCCCTTGATGCCCGGCATCGAGGTCGACCAGGGCATCTGGTGGCAGGTGTTTTCGCCGCTCTGGTTCATCGAGCCCGACGGCAAGTTCGTCCCTGATCTGGCGCGCGAGGTTCCGACGGTCGAGAACGGCGGCCTGTCGGCCGACGGTCTGACCTGGAAGATCAAGCTGCGCAGTGACGTGAAATGGCATGACGGCACGCCGTTCACAGCCGAGGACGTCAAGTTCTCGCTCGAGCTGATCAACAATCCCGACTTCCGCGTCCGTAACCGCGTCGGCCACAACCTCGTCAAGGACATCAAGGTCGTCGCGCCCGACGAGATCCACTGGCGGATGGAATCGCCCTATTCACCCTACATGTCGATCCTGTCGCTCACCTTCATCGTGCCCAAGCACATCCTGGAGAAGCTGACGGATCCGAACTCTTCGCCGTTCCACAACGCGCCTGTCGGCACCGGCCCGTTCCGCTGGGCCGAGCGCGTGCCCGGCGACCACATCCAGCTGAACGCGCACACCGGCTATCACGGCAAGGGACCTTACGTCGAACGCGTGGTCTTCAAGTACATCCCCGACCTCACCGTCCTCTACACCCAGTTCCGCACGGGGCAGGTCGACTACACCGGCCTGCAAGGCATCCTGCCGAATTTCGTGCAGGAGGCGAAGACGCTCAAGGGCCGCAAGATCTTCGTCTCGGCGACTTCTTCTGTGGAGCATGTCGCGCCCAATCTCGAATTCGGCCCCTTCGCCGATCGCACGGTGCGCGAGGCGCTGTATCTCGCCATCAACAAGCAGGCGATCATCGATGCGCTGAACTACGGCCTGCCGACGCAGACCGAGAGTTTCGTGCCGCAGCAGGCCTGGTCCTTCCAGCAGGGATTGCCGCAGCACAAATACGATCCCGCCAAGGCCAACGCGCTGCTCGATGCGGCCGGCTGGGTTCGCGGCTCCGGCGGCGTCCGCGAGAAGGGCGGCGTGAAGCTCGAATTCACCAACTCGACCACGTCGGGCAATGCGGTGCGCGAGCAGACCCAGCAGCTCCTGATCCAGGACTGGCGCGCGATCGGTGCTGCGATGCGCGTGAACAACATGCCGGCCGCCGTGATCTGGGGCGATTTCTGGCAGCAGTCCAAGTTCAACTCGGTGCTCGTGAACGTGAACTTCATGCTCGGCAGCGATCCCGACGTGACGCCGCGGTTCGGCTCCGGCGCGATTCCCGCCAAGGGCGGCCGCGGCTACAACACCTATCAGTACAAGAGCGCGGAGGCCGATCGTCTTCTTGCCGAAGGCGCCAGGCAGTTCGATCTCGTCCAGCGCAAGACGACCTATGGCGATCTGCAGAAGTTGATCCGCAACGACCTCGCGATCCTGCCGCTGTTCCAGGGCTTCATCGCCGAGGGCGTGAAGGAGGGGCTGCAGGGCTTCCGTCCCAACATCAACACCTCGATCAACTGCTGGAACATCCGCGAATGGTACTGGGCCTGATGCCTCAGGTTGGCTGGATCGCCTGAGATGGCCCGTTACGTCGTCAACCGTCTAGCGCAGGCGGTCATGCTGTTGGTGATCGTCTCCGCGATCGGCTTTGCCCTGCTGCATCTGGCGCCCGGCGGTCCGCTGTCGCAATTCGCGGCCTCCGCGCAGATGACGCAGGAGGATCTCGACCGCGTCACCAAGCAGCTCGGCCTCGATCGTCCGCTGCCGATCCAGTATCTCGACTGGTTCGGCCGCATGCTGAAGGGCGACTGGGGCAAGTCGTATCGCGATGGTGAGGCGGTGCTGTCGGTGATCTCCTCGCATCTCGGCGCGACGCTGGAGCTGATGACGACCGCGACCATCATCGCGGTGCTGCTCGGCTGCTGGATCGGCATACTTGGTGCGCTCCGGCGATATTCGCTGTTCGACTCGCTTGCCACCGTCGGCGCGATGATCGCGCTGTCGATCCCGACCTTCTGGTTCGGCCTCGTCACCATCTACGTGTTCTCCGTCAAGCTCGGCTGGCTGCCGGCCGGTAACCGCCAGACCATCGGCGACGGCTCGTTCCTCGACCTGCTGCATCATCTCATTGCGCCGGCCATGGTGCTGGCGCTGGTCGAGACCGCGATGTGGGGCCGCTTCATGCGTTCCTCCATGCTCGAGGTGATCAGCCAGGATTACATCCGCACTGCGCGCGCCAAGGGCATGCCGGAATGGCGCATTCTCACCGTGCACGCGCTCCGCAACGCGCTGCTGCCGATGATCACGGTCGCTGGCCTGCAGTTTCCGACGCTGCTCGGCGGCGCGCTGGTCGCCGAGACCGTGTTCACCTGGCCCGGCATGGGCCGGCTGTTCCTGGATTCCATCGGTTATCGCGACTATCCCGTGGTGATGGGCATCCTGATGTTCTCCGCGACCATGGTGCTGATCGGCTCGCTGATTGCCGACATCCTCTACGCCGTCGTCGATCCGCGCATCCGGGTGGGCTAGCATGACGGCTGCGACACTCTCCACCGTTCAGGTCGCGCCAGGCCAGGCCGCATGGCGGCGCTTCTGCCGGCACCGGCTCGCGCTCGCGGGTGCCGTGATCATCCTGGTGCTCGTGCTCGGCTCGGCATTCGGGCCTTATCTGCTGCCGTTCGACGACACCTATATCGACATCATGAAGCGGTTCGCGCCGCCGCTGTCGGGCGCGCACATTCTCGGCACCGACGAGCTCGGCCGCGACGTGCTGGCGCGGCTGATGATGGGCGGGCGGGTCTCGCTGTCGATCGGCATCGTCGCCATGGTGATCGCGATGGCGGCCGGCATCGCCGTCGGGGCCTTCGCCGGCTTTTATGGTGGCGTGGTCGGCGCGGTGCTGATGCGGCTCGTCGATGCCGTGCTGTGCTTTCCGACCATCTTCCTGCTGCTGGCGCTCGCCGCGCTCACCGAGCCCGGTCTCGTCACCACCACCATCCTGATCGCGGCCACCGCCTGGATGGCGGTGGCCCGCGTCGTCGAGGCCCAGGTGCGATCGCTGCGGGAGCGGGAGTTTGCCGTCGCCGCGCTCGCCTTCGGCTCGTCGAACCTGCGCATCATGTTCCGCGAGCTCGTGCCCAACGCGATCGCGCCGATCGTGGTGGCGGCGACGCTGAACGTCGCGAAAGCGATCCTGCTCGAATCCTATGTCAGCTATCTCGGCTACGGCATCCAGCCGCCGGCCGCGAGCTGGGGCAACATGCTCAACAACGCGCAGATTTACCTGACCAGTGCGCCGTGGCTTGCGATCGCGCCGGGCGTCGCCATCACGCTGGCGGTGACGAGCTTCAACTTTCTCGGCGACGGCCTGCGCGACGCGCTCGACCCGCGCCTGAACATCCCATGACAAGATCTCGATCGAACTGACCTCCAGGAGTGCACCATGTCCCCGCCGCTCACCCGTATCAACAGCGACGAACGCCTGCCGGCGCAGGCGGATGTCGTCGTCATCGGCGGCGGCGTGATCGGCGTCTCCGCGGCGTATCATCTCGCCAAGAAGGGCCTCTCGGTTGCCCTCGTCGAGAAGGGCCATGTCGGCGGCGAGCAGTCGAGCCGCAATTGGGGCTGGTGCCGCCAGCAAGGGCGTGCGCGTGAGGAGATCCCGCTGGCGCGTGAGGCGCTGCGGCTGTGGGAGGACATGCAGAACGACGCCGGCGTCGATGCCGGCTTCCGCCGCACCGGCGTGCTGTTCCTGACCAAGAGCAAGGACGAGCTTGCGAGCTGGGAGCGCTGGGCCGCGGTCGCGCGCGAGATGCAGGTGCATTCGACCGTGCTGACGCCGGCCGAGGTCGCCGAGCGCATGCCCGGCAATACCGACAAATGGGTCGGCGGCCTGCACACGCCGAGCGACGGCCGCGCCGAGCCGTCGATGGCGGTGCCTGCGCTCGCCACCGCCGCGCGAAAGCATGGCGTCACCATCCATCAGGGCTGCGCCGCGCGCGGGCTGGAGACGACCGGCGGCAAGGTCAGCGCCGTCGTCACCGAGAAGGGCACCATTCGCACGCAGGCAGTGCTGCTCTCTGGCGGTGCGTGGTCGTCGCTGTTCTGCCGCCGCCACGGCATCGAGCTGCCGATCGGTCTTGTCAACGCCACCGCATGCCGGACCACGCCGGCGCCGGAGATCACCTCCGGCGCGCTCGGCACCGATCTCTACTGCATTCGCCGCCGTCTCGACGGCGGCTTTACCCTAGCGCTGCGCAACCGCGGTACGGTCGAGCTGTCGCCCGACCTGTTTCGCTATGCGCGCACCTTCTGGCCGACCTATCTGCATCGCAAGAACGGGTTGAAGCTCTCGTTCGGCAGGTCGTTCTTCGACCAGATCATGCGCGGCACCAGCTGGAGCTTTGACAAGCCGTCGCCGTTCGAGACCGAACGCGTGCGCGATCCCGCGCCCGACATGTCGCTGGTCAACGCGGCGCTGGCCTCGCTGATCAAGGCGAACCCTGAGCTGAAGGACATCGAGATCGCGGAAGCCTGGGGCGGCACCATCGACTGTACGCCCGACACGATCCCCGTGATCTCGCCGGTGGATGCGCTGCCCGGCTTCTTCCTCGCCACCGGCTTCTCCGGTCATGGTTTCGGCATCGGACCCGCGGCCGGCAAGCTCGCCGCCGACATCGTCACCGGCGCGACGCCGCTGGTCGATCCCGAGCCCTACAGCCACAAGCGCATGATCGACGGCCGTCGGCTTGCGCCGGTCAGCCCGTTCTGAGGGCGGCATGAGCGTTCTCTACAAGGCCAACATGGTACGGGGCGCGGAATGGGCGACCTTCTTCGCCGAGCGCGCGCCTGATGTGCCGTTCCGGCTCTGGCCCGACATCGGTAACCCCGCGGACGTGCGCTATCTCGTGGCCTGGGTGCCGCCGGACGATATCGCGACGACCTTCCCCAATCTGGAGCTGGTCTTCTCGGTCGGCGCCGGCGTCGATCAATTCGATACCACCAAAGTTCCGGCGCACATTCCGCTGGTCCGCATGCTGGAGCCAGGGATCGCCGAAACCATGGTGGAATACGTCACCATGGCCGTGCTCGGCCTGCATCGCGATCTCCTGCACTTCATCAACCAGCAGAAGGAGCAGGTCTGGCGCGAGATCCGGATCACGCCGGCCAGGCGCCGGCGCGTCGGCGTGATGGGGCTCGGCCAGCTCGGCCAAGCCGTGCTCGAACGTCTCAAGGCGTTCGGCTTCCCGCTGTTCGGCTGGAATCGTTCGCCGCGCGAGATCGAAGGCGTGACCTGCTACGCCGGTGCGGACACCTTGCCAAAATTTCTCGAGCAGGCCGACATCCTCGTCTGCCTGTTGCCGCTGACCGACGAGACGCGCGGCATCCTCAACGCCGATCTGTTCGCGCGCCTGCCGCGTGGTGCGGGGCTCGTGAATGTCGGCCGTGGCCCGCATCTCGTTGAAGCCGACTTTCTCGCCGCGCTCGACAGCGGCGCGTTGTCCGGCGCTGTGCTCGACGTCGCCGATCCCGAGCCGCTGCCGGCGGGACATCCGTTCTGGAGCCACCCGCGCATCCTGCTGACGCCGCACAATGCCAGCATGACCACGCCGGATACGGCCGTCGATTTCGTGCTCGACGTCATCGCGCGCCACCGCCGCGGCGAAGAGCTGCCGGGGCGTGTCGATCGCACGCGGGGCTATTAGGATCATCGCATGAGCATCGGCGCAACCAGACCTGATCAAATCGCGGCCGAAGCGCAGGCACCGGTTCTGTCGGTCGCGGGCCTAACGACGTCGTTCCTGCGCGAGCGGCAATGGATCCCTGTTGTCCGTAACGTCTCGTTCGACATCGCGCCGCGCGAAACCGTGGCGATCGTTGGCGAGTCCGGCTCAGGCAAGAGCGTCACCGCGCTCTCCATCATGCGGCTCGTTCCGAAGGAGAACGGCCGCAGCGAGGGCCGCATCACGCTGGCCGGGCGCGATCTGTTGACGCTGCCCGAGGCGAGCATGAAGGACATCCGCGGCAACGACGTCGCCATGATCTTCCAGGAGCCGATGACGAGCCTCAATCCGGTGCTCACCATCGGCTTCCAGATCGCGGAGGCGCTGGTCCAGCATCGCGGCCTGTCGCGTGCGGCGGCGGAGGCCGAGACGATCCGCCTGCTCGACCGCGTCCGCATCCCCGCGGCGAAATCGCGTTTCCACGAGCATCCGCATCGCTTCTCCGGCGGCATGCGCCAGCGCGTGATGATCGCGATGGCGCTGGCCTGCAAGCCGAAGCTGCTGATCGCGGACGAGCCGACCACCGCGCTCGACGTCACCATCCAGGCCCAGATCCTGGAGCTCTTGAAGGAGCTTCAGCAGGAGGAGGGGATGTCGATCCTCTTCATCACCCACGACATGGGCGTGGTCGCCGAGATCGCGGACCGCACGGTGGTGATGTATGGCGGCCAGGCGGTGGAAAGCGATGCGACCGCGCGCATCTTCGCCGCGCCCTCGCACAATTACACGCGCGCGCTGCTCGCCGCCGTGCCGCGCCTCGGCTCGATGGACGGACGCACGCGGCCGATGCGGTTTCCGATCGTCGACAAGGTGACGGGCACTTCGGACGAGCCGGTAGAAACACCTGATACGGTCTCGACTGCGGAGCGTCCGCTGCTCGAGGTCGCGGGCCTCACCACACGCTTTCCGATCCGCTCGGGCCTGTTCGGAAAGGTCTCGGGCCGCGTCCATGCGGTCGAGAACATTTCCTTCACCTTGCGTGCCGGCGAAACGCTGGCGCTGGTCGGCGAGTCCGGCTGCGGCAAGTCGACGACGGGCCGCTCGATCCTCAAGCTGACGGAGCCCGACGCCGGCACGGTCCTGATCGACGGCCAGGACGTGCTGGCCATGAACGCCCGCACCTTGCGCGACTTCCGCAAGCACATGCAGATCGTGTTTCAGGATCCGTTCGCGAGCCTCAATCCGCGTATGTCGGTGGGCACGGCGATCGCCGCGCCCTTGCTCGCCAACGGGCTCGCCACGGCGTCGCAGGCGCGCGACAAGGTCGCCGATCTGCTCGTGCGCGTCGGCCTCACCGCCGACATGGCCGCGCGCTTCCCGCATGAATTCTCCGGCGGCCAGCGTCAGCGCATCTGTATCGCGCGCGCGCTCGCGCTCGGGCCCAAGCTGATCGTCGCGGACGAAGCGGTCTCCGCGCTCGATGTCTCGGTCAAGGCTCAGGTCGTGAACCTGATGCTCGACCTGCAGGCCAGCATGGGTCTCGCCTATCTCTTCATCTCGCACGACATCGCGGTGGTCGAGCGGATGAGCCATCGCGTTGCGGTGATGTATCTCGGCGAGATCGTCGAGATCGGCCCGCGCGCGGCCGTCTTCGGCAATCCGCAGCATCCCTATACCAAGAAGCTGATGGCCGCCGTGCCGGTGCCCGATCCGTCGCGCCGCGGCACCAAGCGTGGGGTTGCCAACGACGAGATCAGAAGCCCGGTGCGCGCGCCGGACTATCAGCCGCCTGTGCGGCAATACCGCGAAGTCTCGCCCGGTCACGTCGTGCAGGTCTGGGGCGAGGAGTGGTCGGTCTGACTGCGAGCTTCACACGTCCTTGTGACCGGATGGAGCGACAGAGAACAGCGATCTGTGAACCGCTTCATAGTCCATCCCTCACGTTTTGAACTATCACTCCCGCAAGAAATTGCCGCACCCGGCGCTAGCTGACAGACACGGGTGAGTTGCAATGCCTGCGCAGCGGCGTGCGCGCAGCCTTGGATTGGCTCTCGCTTCGCGAGCAAGCCAGCCCCATCACTCAGCACAGATCTTTCTGAAATTGGAATCAAGGGCATCGAGAACCGCGTCCCGGCAGATTCTATTCGGGGTCGGCCAGTAGGCTGCCAATTACTCAGAAGGAGCCCCCAATGAAGATCACCAGTGCAAGTTCGAGTGCATTTTCCCTCACAAGGTACGTCAGCGGTCTTGGGATCGCCCGTTCCAGTCTGATCAAGTCGGCCCATGTCCTTGAAAGAATTGGGCTGGCGGCCGTTGGAGCCTCTTGCGGCCTCTATGTGGGCGCGACCCTGTTGCGTCAGAAAGGCGGGCTGTTTGAAAGCGGCTGGATCGTGCTGATAACGATGCTCTACGGAGCTCTCAGCTATTATGTCGGAATTGACTTGTCCGGCAATCTCGCACGGCGGCCGAAATCGAGCATTTCGGAAGAATGGACCGGTTCGGAGTCGGCTGAAATCATGAGTGCGGCGGGAACGTTCGGCGCGGCGATCGCGGCAACTCTGGCCGTAAGCATTCTCGTCCTTGATCAAAATCTATCCAACGCCCTGATAGGCTTTGTTGCCGGCTGCTGGGCGGTTGGTTCTTCGCTTCAGGTTGCGGCGGGCACGATGGCTCGCAGCCATGAAGCGCCGTTGAAGGAGCAATGAAGGACGACGTCCCCTTGGCATTGCATTTGAGTATTTGAGCACAGGACGCAGTGTCGGTCGGTTTCAGATCTGGAGTGGGTCGTGACGACTCATCGCAACCTCTGCTGTCCAACGCCGCGTACCGGCGATGTTTGGTAGCACAGCCGTTCGCATCGGGTCGTGTCGCGACCGAAGCATCATCGGTAACGAGTAACCTAATTTTTCGTAAGACAAACAAGACGTGCCATCATGGTGACGTTGGGATATTGTCTCGGCGCGGCCGTGGTCCAAGATTCTGCTAATCGCCAGCCATAAGATGGGTGAGCCATGCAGATTGCGGAGTGGCTCGAGAAGCTGGGGCTTGGGCAATACGCGGAGCGTTTTGCCCAAAACGGGATCGACGTTGACGTCCTCCCGGAGTTGATGGACGAGGACTTTGACAAGCTCGGAGTCCTGCTCGGTCATCGCCGCAAAATGCTGCGCGCCATTGCCGACCTCGATCCGGCCGCATTGATCGCATCGCCGGCTCCTCCTCACGACGCCGAGCGGCGGCACCTCACCGTCATGTTTTGCGATCTGGTCGGCTCGACTATGCTCTCGGCGCGCCTCGATCCCGAGGATATGTGGGAAGTGATCCGGGTCTACCGCGCCGCTTGCGCGCAGGTCATTGCCGCTTATGACGGTAGGATCGCCAGGTTCGTGGGTGACGGAATACTCGTCTATTTCGGCTATCCGCGTGCCCACGAAGATGATGCGGAGCGCGCGGTGCGCGCGGGTCTCGACATCATCTCCGCGATTCGCCAGCTCGAAACAGGCGCCGGCGAACGGGTGGAGCTGCGGATTGCAGTTGCGACCGGGCTCGTCGTGGTGGGCGACCTCATCAGTGGAGATGCGTCGGAGGAGCACGCGACCATCGGCGATACGCCAAATCTCGCGGCTCGGCTTCAGAGCCTCGCGGAGCCCGGGGTGGTCGTCGTTGCGTCATCGACTCGCCGGCTGCTTGGCGATCTTTTCACTTTTCGCAATCTCGGACGCCGCGAAGTCAAGGGGATAGGCGAACCCATCGCGGTGTGGGCGGTGGAAGGAGCGACCGCATCCGAGAGCCGCTTCGAGGCGGTCCGTGCCGCGCGCTCGATCGGCTTTGTCGGCCGCAAGGATGAGATCGAATTCATCCTCTCGCGCCAGCGGGAGGCATGGCAGGGCCACGGTCAGATCGTATTGATCTCCGGCGAGGCGGGTATCGGCAAGTCGCGCATCGTTGCAACGCTGTCCGAAAGTCCCTCGTTGGGGACGCACCGTCGCGTGCGATATCAATGTTCACCTTATCATACAAACAGCGCGCTCCATCCCTTTGTCGCGCAGCTCGAGCGCGCCGCCGGAATCCGCGCGCACGACACGCCAGAGCAAAGGCTCGACAAGCTCGAGGCAATGCTGGCGCTTGGAACCCAGCAGGTCGCCCGGGCAACGCCGCTCATTGCGGCGCTGCTCTCGATTCCAACCGGCGACCATTGCCCGCCCCTTGGCTTGAGTCCGGCGCAGCAGCGGCGACAGACATTTGCCGTCCTCCTCGATCAGCTCGAGGGGTTGGCGCGAGGTCAGCCTCTGTTGATCATCTGCGAGGATCTGCATTGGGCCGATGCCACGAGCCTCGAGCTGTTTGATCTCGCAGTCGATCGGATCAGGGCATTGCCGATCCTCGTGCTCATGACATCCCGGCCTGAGTTCGAGCCTTCCTGGTCGGGCCTTGCCAATGTCGGCCTGTTGCGGCTCGACCGGCTCGATCGGCAGGACACGCGCGCGCTGGTGGAACAGGTGGTTGTCGGCCGCCAGCTGCCACGCGAGATGATGAAGCAGATCATCGACAGGACGGATGGCGTCCCGCTATTCGTCGAGGAACTGACCAAGATGGTGCTGGAGTCCGGCCTGCTGGTCGAAGATGCGGGGCGCTATCGCCTGAATAGTCCGCTCCCGCCGCTCGCTATTCCCGCCACGTTGCAGGATTCGCTGATGGCGCGGCTCGACCGGCTCGCTCCAGTCAAGGAGGTGGCGCAGATAGGCGCCGCCATCGGCCGCGACTTCTCATATGCGCTGCTGAAGTACGTGGCGGGACGCGATGATCGGACGCTGAGTGCTGCGCTACAACAACTTGAAGAGGCCGAACTGCTGCTTCGCCGTGGGGCTCCGCCCGACGCAAACTATAGTTTCAAGCACGCCCTCGTTCAGGAAGCGGCCTATGAGAGTCTGCTCAAGAGCAAACGGCAGCTGCTTCACACGAGAATTGGCGAGGTCCTGCGTGAGAAGTTTCCGGTCGTCGCCGAGAACGAGCCGGAAGTTCTGGCGCATCACTTCACTGAAGCGGGGCTGAGCGAGGTAGCGCTCGAATGGTGGCGCAAGGCGGGCCAGCAGGCGCTGAAGCGCTCTGCCTATGCCGAGGCGGTCGCGCATCTCGGCAAGGCCGTTGCGACCGCTGACGAACTGCCTGACGAGCCCCGCCGGACGATGACCAGGCTGCATCTTCAAATCTCATATGGCCGTGCACTAAGGGGCAGCCTCGGGCACAGCGCTCCCGAAACGATCGCGGCATGGACGCGTGCGCGCCGGTTCGCAGCCGACATCGACGATCCCGTTGAACTTGCGCCTGTTCATTCGGGCCTCTTCAATGCCTGCCTGACACACGGCGAAGTCGCTCGGATGCGGGAGCTGGCGGATGCCATCAGGAGCGCCGCTGACCGGCGACCGGACTCGCCGGTGGCGGCCGTGGTTGCCCATTGGACGAGCGGCGTCACCTGCTGGTTCGGCGGCGAATATGTGAACGCGCGAACGCATCTCGAGCAGGCGCTGGCCATCTATGGTGCCGAACCGGATCCCGCGACATTCAGGGCTTCGGCACTGGATCTGCCGTTCGTGATCATGAGATTCCTTGCCCTGGTGCTCTGGCCGCTCGGTCTCACTGCACGCGCGCGCAAGCTCGCCGCCGAAGCGGTGGGTGCGTCGGGAGAAACACGGGCGCTTTCCCGGGCCAATGCGCTGGTCCATCGCGCTGTGTTCGACGGCGTATGCGGGGGCATGTTGCAGCAAACGGAGACGATCTTGGCGCTCGGTCTCGCGCGCGACCACACGATGCCGCTGTATGTGGCCGCGGGCACCTACCTGAATGGACTGGCCAGGTGGCGTGCCGGCGACCGAGTGGCCGGACTGGCGGACATGCGTCACGGCTGGACCTTGCTGCACGAGAACGATTGCTACCTCTGCGAACCGTTTTGGGGCCTGCATGTCGCCGTAGCGAATGCAGAGATGGGCCAGGTCGAAACAGGGCTCGACATCCTGAACGAACTGATCGCGGGGACCGGGCAGTCCGGCCAGCATTGGCTTGATGCCGAGCTGCATCGTGTCCGCGGAAAGCTTTTATGGCGTCATGATTCTTCAGACCAATCCAGTGCCGAGGTCGACTTCAAGCGAGCGCTGGAAATCGCGCGACACCAGCAGACGAAGACCTTCGAGCTGCGCAGCGCGCTTGAATTTGCCCGCCTGCACAAGACAAACGGCCGAGCAGGTGCGGTATCCGAAGTGCTCGCGCCCGTGTTCGCTGAACTCGAGGCGGAGCGCAACCTTCCTGAATTGGCGGAAGCGAAAGAGCTGCTCGCGCAAGAGCATGAGGCCCGCGCCGTTTCCCTGGCGGGTCGTCCTGGTGGCGGGGAATGACAGTTACGAGTTCACGTGCACGAAATCCCGCAGCAGCGGATAGATCTCGTTGTTCCAGCGCTTGCCGGAGAACACGCCGTAATGGCCGACGCCGGCCTGCATGTGATGGACGCGGCGATAGGCGCGCACGCCGGTGCAGAGGTCTTGCGCCGCCAGCGTCTGGCCGATCGAGCAGATGTCGTCCTTCTCGCCCTCGACCGTCATCAGCCCCATGCGGCTGACGGCCTTGGTGTTCACGGGCCGGCCGCGGTGCATCAGCTTGCCCTGCGGCAGGAGATGCTCCTGGAACACGTCGCGCACGGTCTCGATGTAGAACTCGGCCGGCAGGTCCATTACCGCGAAATATTCGTCGTAGAAGGTCTTGATCGTCGCAGCCTTGTCCTTCTCGCCCTTGGCGATGTGATTGGCGAGGTCCATGTGCTGCTTGATATGGCGCTCGAGGTTCATCGACACGAAGGCGGTGAGCTGCACGAAGCCGGGATAGACCTTGCGAAGCGCGCCGCGGCACTGCATCGGCACGTAGTTGATCAGGTTCCGCTCGAACCAGTCGATCGGCCTGCTCTTGGCGAACTCGTTGACCCTGGTCGGCTGGATCCGCGTGTCGATGGGACCTGCCATCAGCGTCAGCGTCGCGGGTCGTGACGGATGATTGCCCTCGCACATGACCGCCGCGGCGGCGAGCGCGGAGACCGACGGCTGGCAGATCGCGACCATGTGAGGGCGCGGGCCGAGCTGACCGAGGAAATCGATCAGATGATCGGTGTAGTCGTCGAGCCCGAAGCGGCCTTCGGTGCGCGGGATGTCGCGCGGATTGTGCCAGTCGGTGATGTAGACGTCGTGGTCCTGCAGCAGCGTCTTGACGGTGCCGCGCAAGAGCGTGGCGAAATGGCCGGACATCGGCGCCACCAGCAGCATGCGCGGCTGCTCCGGCGCGCCGTCTTTCTTGAAATGCAGCAGCGAGCCGAACGGCGTCGCGTAGGCGATCTCCTCGGTGATACCGACCTCGCGGTTGCCCACCATGACGCTGTCGATGCCATAGGCAGGACGGTCATAGGTGAGGGTGGAGCGCGAGATCAGCTCCAGCGCCGCCGAGAGCCGGCCGATCACCTGGTCCGACACGCCCTGCGGTACCAGGTTGAGGAATTTGAGCGCGGACGAGGCGCCCGTCCGAAACGGCGCCGTCAAATCCATGTGGTTCTGAAAGGCCTGATAATACATCGACATCATTCTGAAACGCCCACCTGTCCCGATGCTGCCATGCAATATCGAAGCCAAACGGGACCAGGGGCGCCCGCAAAATTGGCACGTCGCTTGCTGCTCCTTTCGCGGGAAGCACAGGTAATGGGCACGCCGCGGGCCGGGGCGGGCTGCCAGTGACAGGCGTTGAGGAAGGGCGAAATGGCGAAGGCGACACTGACCATCAGCAGCAAGAACTACTCGTCCTGGTCGCTGCGCGGCTGGCTGCTGACGAAGTTTTCCGGGCTCGATTTCGAGGAGATCGTGACCGCGCCGGACGACGCATCGGCGCGCGCGGAAATCCTGCTGCTGTCGTCGTCGATCCTGGTGCCGTGCCTGCGGCACGAAGGCGCCGTGGTCTGGGATACGCTGGCGATCGCCGAATATCTCAACGAGGTGATGCCGGATGCCGGGCTGTTGCCCGATGACCGTGCCCAGCGCGCCCATTGCCGCTCGATTTGCGGCGAAATCCATTCCGGCTTCACCACGCTGCGCGCCTCGCTGCCGGTCAACCTGAAGGGACACTTCCCCGGCTTCAAGATCTGGTCGCGCGCGCAGGCCGATATCGACCGCGTCTGGTTCATCTGGCGCGACTGCCTGGAGAAGTCCGGCGGCCCGTTCCTGTTCGGTGCGCGGCGCACCATGGCGGATGCGATGTACGCGCCCGTGGTGACGCGCTTCGTGACCTATGACGTCAAGCTCGAGCCGCGCCTGAAGGCTTATGCCGATACCATCATGGCCATGCCCGAGATGAAGGAATGGATCGCGGCGGCCAAGGAAGAGCCGGCCGAGATCGAGGAGCTCGAGGTCGAATATTAGGCAGACCCGGCGCCACGCTGCCCGTTTCGGGGGCGGGGGCCTCCCCGGGGTGGCGAGCGAGCCATGCCTTTTCCGCCGTTAACCTTTGGCGCCGGCGGCGGGGCCGCGCCAGTCCGCCCGTCCAGTAGATATTGTGCGCGCTGGCAAACCTATATCGACATCTAGCCGTGAACAGCCGCGTACGGAACGATTCGGCTGATTCGGACGTGATTCGTTCGGGCCGCGTTCCGTTCGTTAAGCCGGAGCGCGGCTCCGTTGCATTTTGAAACAGCCGCCGCCGTCAGGCGAGGCCCGAATGCTTCACGCGTGGCAGGCGCCAGCCGATGACGGTCGCTTCGACCGCGACGCCGGCATCGTGGTTCTGCCAGCGTCCTCCGACGTAACGGCAGGCGAACGGCAGTTGATACGTTCCGCTATGGTCCTCACAGAGCACTTCGACCGGCAGTCCAGGTGGCGGCTCTCCGGCGCCATCGAATTCCGCCAGACGTCTATCGCGCGTTGCCATTCCAAAAATCTCCCCTAAACAAAGCCGCGGAAAGAGTGCCCACTTCTCCCGCATGCGGATCATCGTTCCCCGTCCGAGGGAACAACCCAAGCTCAACGCGAGAATGCGGTACGAGTGTGGTAGCCTCGTGCGGCTGCGCGCAAACAGCGCACATTGCCGTGATCAATTTGACGAGGAACCCCTGCATGCTGCTTCGAAACGCCGGTGTTTGTTTCGCGATGTTGCTGCTTGCCGCGCTGGCGGCCCCGCCGGTCCGCGCGCAGGACGTACCCGGCATCGAGATCTGCACCGTCGAGAAGACCATGGAGCGGCGCACGAGCTGCCTGCAGAGCAATGTCGACTTCCTGCAGAAGACGATCACCAAGCTCAACCTCGATCATCAGCAGAAGCTGGACGCCGCGGGTCGCCAGATCGACGCGTTGAAGGTGACGGTGGCCGGCTTGCAGAAGACGCTCGGTGATCTCCAGACCGCGCAGGCGAAGTTCACTGAGGATTTGAAGAAGAAGCAGGACGCGCCGCCGCCGAAGGATGCGAAGGACAAGTAGGGTGGGTTAGCCCCGCGGCTGCGCGAAGCGCAGTCCGCCGGGCGTAACCCACCATGCTTCAGCGAATGCGGGACGAAGTTGGTGGATTACGCCTTCGGCTAATCCACCCTACGATTTCTGATGTGCTGCACTGCATCCGCAGAGAGCAATCCTGATCAAGCGCGCGGTGGCGGCGGGGCGCATGATCAAGAAGCTGCGAACGAGGGCCACCATGAACCCAGCCCAGCGCGCGCTCTGGTATATCGAGAGCCATCTGGCCGAGCCGATGACGCTCGACGAGATCGCTGCGATCTCGGGCGTGTCGCGGTTCCACATCGTGCGCGCGTTTGCCGCAGCCACCGGTTATCCGGTGATGCGTTACGTGCGCGCGCGGCGGCTGAGCGAGGCGGCACGTAGTCTTGCCAAGGGCGCGCCCGACATCCTGTCGCTGGCGCTGGAGGCGGATTACGGCTCGCACGAAGCATTCACCCGCGCGTTCCGCGACCAGTTCGGCACCACGCCCGAAGCGGTCCGGGCCGCGACATGCGTCAATCATCTCAAGCTACAGGAGCCGATCCTCATGGACTCCACCATATCAGACAATCTCAAGGCCCCGCGTTTCGAAACCGCAAAGGCCATCCTCGTCGCCGGTCCCGCCGAGCGCATCTCCTGCGACAATGGCGCTGCCATTCCGGGACTGTGGCAGCGTTTCCACCAGGAGGTCGCCGAAATTCCGGCGCGGGTCGGCCAAGGGAGAAATCAAGTCGCCTATGGCGTCTGCTGCAACGGCGATGATGCCGGCAATTTCGACTACATCGCCGGCGTCGAGGTCGCCGATTTCTCCGACCTGCCGCGTCGCTTCGGCCGCATCCGCATCCCCGAGCAGCGCTATGCGGTGTTCACCCACACCGAGCACGTCGCCTCGGTCCGCCGCACCGTCAACACGATCTGGAATCAATGGCTGCCCGCTTCGGGCCTCAAGGCTGCGGATGCGCCGAACTTCGAGCGCTATGACGAAAAGTTCGATCCCGCGACCGGCAACGGCGGCTTCGAGATTTGGATACCGGTCAGGGATTAGCGGTGCAACGCTGGCATACCGTCCCGCTTGCTTGGCAAGGGGAAGCGACTTTGTCATAACCGCTGGCAAAACTTGCCAGCGGGGCCCATGCCGGACATCCCGCGCAAGCCATAACAAGCAAGCCGGGAGGGCCCCAAATGTCCGCTGCCATGTCCAACGTCCGCGTTCTCGCCACCGACCTTGAATTTCCCGAAGGGCCGGTGGTGATGCCTGACGGTTCGGTGGTGCTGGTGGAGATCCGCGGCCAGCGCCTGACCCGCATCCATCCCGATGGCCGCAAGGAGATCGTCGCGAAGGTGCCGGGCGGCCCTAATGGCGCCGCGCTGGGGCCTGACGGAAAAATCTACATCTGCAACAATGGCGGCTTCTCCTGGATCCCGACCGGCAAGATGATCATGCCGGGCCCGCAGCCGGAGGATTATCTCGGCGGCTCCATCCAGCGCGTCGATCTGCAATCCGGCAAGGTCGAGACCGTCGTCACCAAATGCGGCGAGCACGATCTGCGCGGGCCGAACGATCTGGTGTTCGACAGGCATGGCGGCCTGTGGTTCTCCGATCTCGGCAAACGCCGCCCCCGCGAGATGGACGTCGGCGGCATGTACTATCTCAAGCCCGGCATGAAGGAGATCGTCGAGGTCGTGCACGGCATACTGCCGGCCAACGGCATCGGTCTGTCGCCGGACGAGAACACCGTCTACATCGCGGAGACGCCGACGGGACGGCTCTGGGCCTACGATCTGTCTGCGCCCGGCACGCTGAAGCCGCGCGACGTGATCTATCGCGGCGAGCGCGGCAAGCCGATCTGCGGCCTCGGCGGCTACCAGATGTTCGACTCGCTCGCGGTGGAAGCGAACGGCAATGTCTGCGTCGCCACCCTCGTGTCCGGCTGCATCTCGGTGATCTCGCCCGACGGGACCCTGGTCGAGCAGGTGCCGACCGGCGACCGCGTCACCACCAATATCGCCTTCGGCGGCCCCGAGCTGAAAACCGCCTACATCACGCTGTCGGGCAAGGGCGAGCTGATCGCCATGGACTGGCCGCGGGGCGGTTTGCCGTTGAATTTTCTGAACAAGTGAGCCAAGCCGTCATTGCGAGGAGCGAAGCGACGAAGCAATCCAGGCTGTCTCCGCGGTAAGACTCTGGATTGCTTCGCTTCGCTCGCAATGACAACGGAGAGAGACTTCAATGCCCTGGCCTGATCCGATCACCCTGCGTGGACAGCACGCCCGTCTCGAGCCGCTGTCGAAAGAGCACCGCGAGGGGCTGGTGGAGGCCGTGAAGGACGGCGAGCTCTACACGATCTGGTATACCGCGATCCCGACGCCGGAGAACGTGGCGAAAGAGATCGACCGCCGTCTGGGGCTCCAGGCCGCGGGCTCGATGCTGCCGTTCACCGTGTTCGACGCCGGCGGCAAGATCGTCGGACAGACCACCTACATGAACATCGATGCCGCCAACCGCCGCGTCGAGATCGGCTCGACCTGGTATGGCAAGAGCGCCCAGCGCGGCCCGCTCAACACCCAGTGCAAGCTGCTGCTGCTGACCCACGCCTTCGAGACGCTGAACTGCATCGCGGTCGAATTCCGCACGCATTTCTTCAACCACCAGAGCCGCCGCGCCATCGAGCGCCTCGGCGCCAAGCAGGACGGCATCCTGCGCAGCCATCAGGTCGCGCCGAACGGCACGCTGCGCGACACCGTGGTCTACAGCATCACCGCCGCCGAATGGCCGACGGTGAAGGCGCATCTCGAATATCAACTCAACGACAAGCCGCGCTAGGGGGCGGTCGAGGCACCATGGATAGATTTGACTATGTGATCATCGGCGCGGGCTCTGCCGGTTGCATCCTCACCAGCCGGCTCAGCGAAGATCCCAACACCAGCGTCTGCGTGCTCGAGGCCGGTCCTTCCGACTGGCACCCCTACATCCACCTGCCGGCGGGTTTCATCAAAACCTTCCACATGAAGAGCATCAACTGGGCCTACCAGCAGGAGCCCGGTCCCTACACCGGCGGCCGCAGCATCTACGCCCCGCGCGGCAAGACGCTCGGCGGCTCGTCCTCGATCAACGGCCACATCTACAACCGCGGCCAGAATCTCGACTTCGATACCTGGGCGCAGATGGGCAACCGTGGCTGGAGCTATGCCGACGTGCTGCCCTATTTCCGCCGGCTGGAGCGGCGCGTCGGCGAGGGCGACAACACCTATCGCGGCCGTGACGGCAGCCTGACCGTCACCACGATGGAGTGGCGCGATCCCCTTTGCGAGGCCTTCATGGAAGGTGCCGTCTCGCTCGGCATCCCGCGCAACCCCGACTACAACGGCGCGAAGCAGGAGGGCGTCTCTTACTGCCAGCGCACCATCGAGAGGGGCTTGCGCGTCTCCGGCTCGACCGCGTTCCTCAAGCCGGCGATGAAGCGGCCCAACGTGCATGTGCATACCCATGCGCACGCGACCGAAATCATCTTCGAGGGCAAGCGCGCCGTCGGCGTGCGCTACATGAAGGGCGGCCGCAACGGCACGCCGGTCGAAGTGCGCGCCAACAAGGAGGTGATCCTCTCGGGTGGCACCTACAACTCGCCGCAGCTCCTCCAGCTCTCCGGCGTCGGCTCGCCGGACCTGTTGCAACAGCATGGCATCGCCGTGCGCCACGCTCTGCCGGTCGGCGAAGGCCTTCAGGATCACTATGCGCCGCGCACCGTGGCGCGGGTGAAGGACATCAGGACCATCAACGAGCTCCGGCGCGGCCTCTCGCTCTGGGTCGAAGCGCTGAAATGGGCGACCGCGCGCCGCGGCCTGCTGTCGCTGTCGCCGACCATGGTCTATTGCTTCTGGTATTCGGGCGAGAGCCCTGACCGTTCGGATCTCCAGCTCACCTTCACGCCCGCAAGCTACAAGGAGGGCGTGCAGGGCCAGCTCGAGGACGAGCCCGGCATGACCGTGGCCTCGTGGCAGCAGCGCCCGGAGAGCCGCGGCTATGTCCGCATCCGCTCCAGTGATCCGTTCGCGCCGCCGATCATCCAGACCAATTATCTCGACGCCGAGCTCGACCGCCGCGTCATCGTCGGTGGCATGAAGCTCGCGCGCAACCTTCTGAAGTCTGCGCCGCTCTCGCCCTACTACGCCTACGAGGATTTCCCCGGCCCCAACGTCAACACCGACGACGAATTTTTGCACGCCGCCACTGAGCGCGGCACCACCACCTTCCACCCCGGCTGCACCTGCCGCATGGGCCCGGCGGAGTCCACCTGGGCCGTCGTCGACGACCAACTCCGGGTCCACGGCCTCGAAGGCCTCCGCGTGATCGATGCTTCCGTCATGCCGCGCATGATCTCGGCGAACCTCAATGCGTCGACCATGATGATCGCCGACCGCGCGTCGGACTTGATCCGAGGCAAGAAGCCGCTGGAAGCCGCGAACGTGCCGGAAAGCGCGGTTGCGTGACGACTCTTCGGCTCTCCCCGCTTGCGGGGAGAGGCCGGATCGCATCGACAGATCCGATCCGGGTGAGGGGGGACTCTCCGCGAGTCAGATTTCATTTGTCCGTGGGCCCAGCCGATGACTATTGCCGCGATCATCGAACAGCTGGAAACCGAATGGAATGCGGATGGCTTCTTCGACCGCGTCCGCAATGGCGATTACGATGCCATTCGAGGACAGGCGATCCTCGCCGTCCTGCGCGCAATCGAAATCGGCGACGATGACATGGTGCCAAAGCGATTGGTGTCACTGCTCTGGTATCTGCCTTCCTTTCTGGCTTGGCAGACCGATCGGATCGCCGAGAAGGGCGGAGACCGAGCCGCCTACGAGCGATTTGTGACTGAGGTCGACAATACTCTGGAAGTGGTTCTCGGTGTTCCCTAAGGCAAATTGTGTAGGGTGGGTTAGCCGACGGCTGCGCACGCGCGGCCGTTGGCGTAACCCACCGCTTCTGTGGACGCGGAGACAAACAGAGGCGGATTACGCCTTCGGCTAATCCGCCCTACGAGTTGGACGACAGACCAGGTGTCGTCTCCGTCGTGAAAGGTCAATTCCACCGGCGCCTTCCCGTTCATGACGGCGTCGCAGTCGACGGGCTCGGTCGCGGATGCCGCGCAAGCGCCTCATCGGAGCCGCTCAAGCTCATCGATGGCATTCGGTCCGGCGTTGCTCGCATCGTATTTGCTGACCTTGTCGAAGATGTCGGCTCGTCCAAGCGCGGCGTAGCGCTTGTAGATCTCGTCGAAGGTGAGTGTCGCGTCGCGAACGTGCTCGCCATAGGCTGACGAGCCCCCGCTTGCGTCCAGGAAATGGCAATGGCCCTCCGCACCAAGGCCCATCACGGCAAGCGTGCTGTCGCCGTTGACCCAGAGATGATTGCGTACCAGCGCGAAGCCCGATTGGCGGTCGCGCACATAGCCGGCGAGCCCACGCGCCACCGCGAAGAAGTACACGATGTCGTTAGGATTCTCCGACAGGGTCAGCGTGCCGAAGCTGAAGAGCTGCGTCGCCGCGTCATAAGTGCATCGGCCGAGCGCGGGCGCTTCGGAGAATTTCAGCACCCAGCGCACCGCATGCCGGTAGGAAGCGCCGAGCCATTCGTCGACGCGGGCAAGCACGGGCGGAAGATCCTGGTCCCAGGAAAAGCCGTGCCACTGGCCGCCGCCGCGGGACCACTCGTTCCATTGTGACGCCGGCCGCGGCCGGGCATCGAGGAAGCGGATCAGCGCGGACCGCTCGATCGTGACTTGCGCCAGCGCGGAGTAAGGCTCGGACATGTGTCGCTCTCAGGCGCGATTTCTCGTTTGCCGGAGGCGGCTTGCTCCTGATCTGTCGTGCGTTGCAGCGCGCCCGTTCATGTGTCGCCCTCTCGCAACGACGAGATTGGGGGAGCGGCATGCCACACTCTCGTGGCCCGGACGCAGCGCAGCGCTTCCCCGGCGATGCCCAGCATCGTCCGGCAGCGGTGCGCTGCGGAGCCGGGGTCCACATTGCAGTGACGTGGTGTGGCTTCTGGGTCCCGGCTCAGCGCAGCAGCACTATGGCGCTGCTGCGCGTCCGGGACACGAGAGCGAAGCTCCCTACACTTCCCGTCGGCTCAAAAACGCCAGCCGCTCGAACAGGTGCACGTCCTGCTCGTTCTTGAGCAGCGCGCCGTGCAGCGGCGGGATCAGTTTTCGCGGATCTCGTTCCCGCAGCTGCTCGACGCTCATGTCCTCGTTGAGCAGCAGCTTGAGCCAGTCCAGAAGCTCCGAGGTCGACGGCTTCTTCTTCAGGCCGGGCACCTCGCGCACCTCGAAGAAGATGCGCAGGGCTTCCTCGACCAGGCGCTTCTTGATGCCGGGGAAGTGGACGTCGACGATGCGGCCCATGGTGTCGGCGTCGGGGAACTTGATGTAGTGGAAGAAGCAGCGGCGCAGGAAGGCGTCAGGCAACTCCTTCTCGTTGTTCGAGGTGATCATCATGATCGGGCGCTGCTTGGCCTTGATCGTCTCGCCGGTCTCGTAGACATGGAATTCCATGCGGTCGAGCTCGAGCAGCAGGTCGTTCGGGAATTCGATGTCGGCCTTGTCGATCTCGTCGATCAAGAGCACCGGACGCTGCTCGGCGGTGAAGGCGTCCCACAGCTTGCCGCGCTTGATGTAGTTCTTGATATCGGAGACTCTGCTATCACCGAGCTGGCTGTCGCGCAGGCGCGACACCGCGTCGTATTCGTAGAGGCCCTGCTGCGCCTTGGTGGTGGACTTGATGTGCCAGGTCAGCAGCGGCGCGTTCAGCGCCTTCGCCACTTCCTCCGCCAGCACCGTCTTGCCGGTGCCGGGCTCGCCCTTCACCAGGAGCGGGCGCTCCAGCACGATCGAGGCATTGACGGCGACCTTGAGATCGTCGGTCGCAACATAGTCCTTGGTGCCGGTAAATTTCATTGCGCGTCCTTGTTGGTCGTCATCCCAGGCATTGCTCTGGTCGCGACATGGGAACGGCCGCGCATGGCGGCCGTTCCTGGTTCGGTCAGGCTTTCAGACCCGTTTTATCAGCGAAAGGATGACGAGCACAATCACCGCGCCGACCGTCGCGTCGATGATGGAGCCCAGCGTGCCCGTGGCCAGCGCAATGCCAAGCTGCGGCAGCACCCAGCCTGCGACCAGCGCGCCGATGATGCCGACGACCATGTTGCCGATCAGGCCAAATCCCGCCCCGTGGACAATCTTGCCGGCCAGCCAGCCGGCGATCGCGCCGATGATGAGTGCTGCGAGAATTCCCATTGCAAACGTCCCCAAAACAACCCCTTGAGGCGGTCAATTCTAGAGCAAAAACCACCCGGGTCCAGCGCCCGGCGACGGCCTCCGCCCTTGACGTTCGCCACCCGACGGGCAATCTGTCACCCATGTTCCTGCAATTCTTCACTTCTCTGCGCGATGCGCAGGTCCCCGTGACGCTGCGCGAATACCTCACGCTGATGGAGGCGCTCGACGCTGATCTGTCGGACTATTCGGTCGAGAATTTCTACTATCTGTCGCGCGCGTCGCTGGTGAAGGACGAGCGCAATCTCGACAAGTTCGACCGCGTCTTCGGCACGGTGTTCAAGGGGCTGGAAAGCCTGCTCGACGCCATGGAGAAGGCCGAGATCCCCGAGGAGTGGCTGAAGAAGCTCGCCGAAAAATACCTCAGCGAGGAAGAGAAGAAGCAGATCGAGGCCATGGGCTGGGACAAGCTCATGGAGACGCTGAAGAAGCGCCTTGAGGAGCAGAAGGGCCGCCATCAGGGCGGCTCGAAGTGGATCGGCACCGCCGGCACCTCGCCGTTCGGCGCGCACGGCTACAATCCCGAAGGCGTCCGCATCGGCCAGGAGAAGAACCGCAACAACCGCGCCGTGAAGGTGTGGGACAAGCGCGAGTTCAGGGATCTCGACGGCAATGTCGAGCTCGGCATCCGCAACATCAAGGTGGCGCTGCGCCGCCTGCGCAAGTTCGCGCGCACCGGCGCGCCCGACGAACTCGATCTCGACACCACCATTCGCGAGACCGCCAATCACGGCTATCTCGACGTTCACATGCGCCCCGAGCGGCGCAATGCGGTGAAGCTCCTGGTGTTCTTCGACATCGGCGGCTCGATGGATTCGCATATCGAGCAGGTCGAGGAGCTGTTCTCGGCGGCGAAGAGCGAGTTCAAGCACATGGAGTATTTCTACTTCCACAACTGCCTCTATGAAGGCGTGTGGAAGCAGAACAAGCGCCGCTTCACCGACCGCACGCCGACCTGGGACGTGCTGCACAAATACCCGCACGACTACAAGGTCGTGTTTGTCGGCGACGCCTCGATGTCGCCTTACGAGATCATGGTGCCGGGCGGTTCGGTCGAGCACGTCAACGAGGAGCCCGGCTCGGTCTGGCTCGATCGCATCATCCGCACCTATCCGCATACGGTGTGGCTGAACCCCGTGCAGCAGAAGCACTGGGATTATTCGGAATCGACCACCATCATCAAACGCATCTTCGCCAACCGCATGTACCCGATCACGATCGAGGGGCTGGAAGGTGCGATGAAGGAATTGACGCACTAGCCTGTCGTCATTCCGGGGCGCCCGAAGGGCGAGCCCGGAATCCATCGGGCCGCAGTGTTTGCAGAGGAATGGATTCCGGGCTCGCGCTGCGCGCGCCCCGGAATGACAAGAGGGAGAACCAAATGCCCCAGAACATCACCCGCGGCATCAAGGCGCTGATCGACGAGGCCAATGCCGAGATCGAGACGCTCAACGCCAAGGACGCCATCGAGATCTCCAAGAACGGCGACGTCGTCATCGTCGACATCCGCGACCCCCGCGAGATCGAGCGCGACGGCCGCATCCCCGGTGCGTTCGCCTGCACGCGCGGCATGCTCGAATTCTGGATCGATCCGCAGAGCCCGTACGCGAAGCCGATCTTCCAGGAGGACAAGAAGTTCGTCTTCCACTGTGCCGGTGGCTTGCGCTCCGCGCTCGCGGCCAAGACCGCGCAGGACATGGGCCTGAAGCCCGTCGCCCACATCGCCGGCGGCTACGCCGCCTGGCGCGATGCCGGCGGGCCGACCGAGCAGTGGGAGCCGAAGAAGAAGGGGTGAGCCCCGCTCTCTCCACCCGTCATTCCGGGGCACGCGAAGCGCGAACTACGATGCGCAATTGCGCATCTGAGAATCCATTCATCCACCAACTCAGCCGTACGATGGATTCCGGGCTCGCCCTCCGGGCGCCCCGGAATGACCACAAGGAAACACCGATGGCCACCGACCCTCTCGTCTCCACCGAATGGCTCGCCGCCCACATCAACGACGCCAACGTCAAAGTGCTCGACGCCAGCTTCAAGCTGCCGGGCGTGCTGCCGTTGCCGAAGGACGATTATCTCGCCGCACATCTGCCAGGCGCGGTGTTCTTCGACGTCGATGCGGTGTCAGACCATTCCAATCCGCTGCCGCACATGTATCCGAGTGCCGAGCAGTTCGGCCGCGATATCGGCAATCTCGGCATCGGAAATAGCGACACCGTCGTGCTCTACGATGCCGGCGGCTGGGTCGCCGCTCCCCGCGCGTGGTGGATGTTCCTGGCTTTCGGCCACAGCAATGTGCGCATCCTCAATGGCGGCCTGAAGAAGTGGCGCGCCGAGGGACGCCCCGTCGAGAGCGGCGAGGTCAAGCCGAAACCTGCGACGTTCAAGGCGAGCTACGATTCAAAGCGGGTGCGCAGCATGCAGCAATTGGTCGCCAACGTCGAAAGCCGCGCCGAGCAGGTGATCGACGCCCGCGCCGCCGACCGTTTCGAAGGCCGTGCGCCGGAGCCTCGCGCGGGCATCCGCTCCGGTCACATCCCCGGCGCCCGCAACGTGCCCTACAACCAGCTGTTCGATGCCGCGACCGGCACGATGAAGCCGCTCGACGATCTTCGCGCCGCGTTCACCGGCGCAGGCGTCAAGCTCGATGCACCGATCGTGACGAGCTGCGGCTCCGGCGTCTCGGCCGGCGTGCTGACGCTCGCGCTCTATCGCCTCGGCATCACCGACACCGCGCTCTATGACGGCTCGTGGTCGGAATGGGGGCAGGAGAAGGGCCCGCCGATCGCGACCGGGCCGGCCTGAGATAGCAGTCACGGTGAAAGTGCGCTCCCTCTCCCCGCAAGGGGGCGAGGTGAAGCAAGATCACCGCGTGCGCGAGGTCGTCGTCGCGAAGGTCTGCTGCTGCCCGAACGGATCGAGCTGTTGCTGCAACTGCTGAGGCGGCGGACGCCTGACGATGCGATGGCGCTTCTTCGCCTTCGCCTTGCGCTTGATCGCCTTGCTGTCCGGCGTGGTGGCGTCCGCTTTGGCCTTCGCCGGCGGATCCTTCCAGGCCGTGGTCGCGGGATCGTTCAGCGCGGCCAGCTTGACCGAAGCGACATCGAGCGCCGAGGAGGCGAGGGCGATGCTGGGGTCAGCCGGTGCCGGCTCGCCGGCAGTCGGCTTAGCTTCCGGCTTGGCCTCGGGGATCGATGCCGTGGTGTCGGCCGGGGTGAGCGTATCGGTGGCGGCCGGCGTGGCGGCGCCCGTGGTCATCTCGGCCTTGGTCTCAGCTTTGGCTGGCTCGGCGGCCGGAGGCGCGGCTTCCGTCGCCTGCGGCTGCGCATCGGTCGCGGTCGCCAGCGCGGCGATCTGCTCGGGCTCGGTCGCCGGCAACCCGATCGTGGGCACCTGGTCGCGCAGCGACGGCGCAGGCTCGGCGGCCACCTCCGGCTCGGCGCGCAGCACCGCGAGCACCGGCTGGGCCGGCTCGGGAGCCTGTGCGAAAACCTGCTCCTGCGGGCCGTTCCGCCAGGAGGGGTTGCTGACATACTGCTCATGGGTTGCCCGCAGCAGCGCGGCGGCACCTAGCCCGAACACTAGGATGGAGGTTGACAGCAGGATCGCGGCAAGCAGGAAGCGAAAGCCGGGAAGCATCGAGGGATTGCGAATTTCCGCCCCGGCGGGAGGGTAGCCAGGGCCCAAGAGCCATCTGAACGCGGTGACGGTACTGATTGCCGCGTTCGCCACGCGGGGATCGGAGCTCAAAGCAATGGCGAATCAGGCTGATTCGACCATATCGCAACGTCTCCGTGCCGCTCCCCTAAATTCAGGGCCCATGCACGCGGCAATCCCCGGCGCAATCCGATTTCCGCCCCGTGATGCAACGGGGCAACGGTCGTCTTGCGGATCACAATTCGGCAAATCCGGCGCAAATAACCCTGATATGTCTTGAATGTGCCGCTATCTTCGGTCATTTGGCCTTTGACGGCTCGGACGGGGCCCGGGGACGATGCAAGAGCGATGATGATCAAACATTTTCTGACGATATGCGCTGCCGCAACAGTCGCTGCGGCGGGAACCACGCTCGCACAAGCCCAGAGCTATCCGGTCCAGCAGGCGCCGAGCTATGGCGCTCCGGCCGAATATCGCCCCGGCGACCGCACGCCGAATTTCGACTCGCTGGACGATGAGGACGACGCGATGCCGCAGGCTTCGCTGCCTCCGCCCGGTCCGGTCGATGATCCGCGCTATGGCCGCCCGGCTGGCCCCCCCGTCTATTCGGCTGCCCCGCCGCAAGGCCCGGTGATGTCGCCGGATGATCCGCGTTATGGCCGTCCCGCCGGCGCTCCGCCCGTTTACTCCGCCGCCCCGCCGCAGGGGCCGGTGATGTCGCCCGACGATCCCCGCTATGGCCGCCCCGCCGGACCGCCGCCGGTGATCTATGCCAATCGCCCGGGCCAAGGTCAGGGCCAGGCGCCCGCCAATGATGGTCTTCGTCCGCCGGAGGCGGTCGGTGGTCCCGCCGCGACCGGAACGGTTCAGTCCGGCCAGCCCCCCGTGGGCGCCGATGGCCGTCCGATGTCGGTCGCCGGGTTGCCGCCCGAGGAGCAGCCTGACGCAGCGCCGGCGCAGTTGCCGCCGAACCTCCGCCGCCAGGAGGTCGCGTTCCAGACCAAGGAGCCGGCCGGCACCATCGTGGTCGATACCCCGAACACCTACCTCTATTACGTCCTCGGCAATGGCCGCGCGATCCGCTACGGCGTCCGCGTCGGCCGCGACGGTTTCACCTGGACCGGCGTGCAGAAGATCACCCGCAAGGCCGAGTGGCCGGATTGGCATCCGCCGACGGAGATGATCGAGCGCCAGCCCTACCTGCCGCGCTTCATGGCCGGCGGCGAAGGCAATCCGCTCGGCGCCCGCGCGATGTATCTCGGCTCGACCGTGTACCGCATCCACGGCACCAACCAGCCCTCGACGATCGGCAAGTTCGTCTCCTCCGGCTGCATCGGCATGCTGAACGAGGACGTGTCGGATCTGTTCGAGCGCACCAAGGTCGGCACCCGCGTGGTGGTGATGCCGGGCGGTGCTGCGCCGGGAACGGCGACCGCATCGGCTGCGCCTGCGCCGGGCGCGGCCCCGGCTGGCCCCGTCCCGGGCACCCAGCCGACCGTGGTGCCGCCGCTGCCCGCACCGGTCACCGTGCGCTAAGCGCTGCGAAAGAACTCAGATTTGCGAAGGGCGTGCCATCGGCACGCCCTTTTCGTTTCAGGCCAGCTTTCGCGGCAGTTCACTGCCCTTGGTGAAGGCGTCGATCGCCTCGACCATCTGGCCGTAATGGATGCGCAGGCCGTCCTCGGTCGCGTAGCCGAGATGCGGCGTCAGCACGAGATTGTCGAGCTTGCGGAAGGGATGGTCGACCGGCAGCGGCTCGACCGAGAACACGTCAATGCCGGCGCCCGCGATCTGCTTCTGCTGCAAGGCCTCGAGCAGCGCCTGCTCGTCCACGATCGGTCCACGCGCGGTGTTGACGAGGAACGCGGTCGGCTTCATCCGCGCGAGATCGGCACGGCTGACGAGGCCGCGCGAGCGATCGCTCAGCACCACATGGATGGTGACGATATCGGCCTTGGCGAACAGCTCCTCCTTGGTGGCATAGCCGACGCCGGCTGCCGCGCACTTCTCCGGCGTGAGGTTCGGGCTCCAGGCGATCACGTTCATGCCGAAGGCTTTCGCGATCCCCGCCATCTTGGTGCCAAGCTTGCCGAGGCCGACGACGCCGAGCGTGAGGCCCTCGATCTCGACGCCGGCAAAGGTTTGCCAGGGCTCGCCGGCGTGCATGCGCGCGTTCTCGCGGCCGATGCCGCGGGTCAGCTCCAGGATCAAGCCCATGGTGAGCGGCGCAGTCGGATCGCGCGAATATTGCGTGCCGCCGAGCGCGACGCCCTTCGCCTTCGCCGCCTCCATGTCGATCGCGGCGTTGCGCATGCCTGACGTGAGCAGCAGCTTCAGCTTGGGCAGCTTGTCGAACAGGCTCTTGGGGAACGCCGTGCGCTCGCGCATCGCGCAGATGATCTCGAAATCGGCCAGCGCACTCGCTGCGGCCTGTTCCGAGGCGAAGGGATGGCTGAACACGGTGGTGTCGACGCGGTCTGACAGTTTCTGCCAGTCGGCGACGTCGAGGGCGAGGTTGAAATAGTCGTCGAGAATTGCACAGCGCAGCCGCGTCATCAGCGTTCATCCAGGGCCAGAGTTGATGGCGAGAGGGGACGGCGCTGGGCGGTGGGCGCCATCGTCGGAACCAGGCCATGGTTGCGCGCAATCACGCCAGCGCGCAAGCGGCTGGCGTCTTCAAAAATCCGATAGGAGAGGCAGGTTTAGCGGTCGCGGCGCTTCAGCCGGGGCGGCGCGTCCATGCCGTGCTTGGCGCGCCAGGCGGGGCCGGGGCCGCGCATGTAGTGCAGCTCGGGCCGGTACGGGTTGAAGGCGGTGGCGAAGAAGCGCTTCCAGAAACCCCGGACCTCGGAGACGAGGCCGGACGCGTTCCCGGTTTCGGCCGGAACGGGGAATGAGTGGGTCTCGATCAGAGCCATGACGCTGTCTCGCTGTTCTCCCGTTCATTCTGAGCGGGTGGCGCTGTTTCCGCGCGAAACCGAGCTTTGGCCTGATTTATTAAAAGATAGTTTCAATTGTCCGGATCCGGGTCCGGATGGTGTCCGCCCAGTATTCATCCGTGGTGAACGGAGGGAAAACGTTGCCCTTTGGGGGCGGGATCGTTACATCGGCGGCAAGCAAATTTCCTCAAATCGAAGGTTTCACGGGACCGATGGCGCGCCAGTTCGTCTACTTCATGGAAGGCCTGACCAAGAGCTACCCGACCCGCAAGGTGCTCGACAACATTCGGCTGAGCTTTTACCCGGACGCCAAGATCGGCGTTCTCGGTGTCAACGGCTCGGGCAAGTCGACGCTGCTCAAGATCATGGCCGGCCTCGACAAGGAATACACCGGCGAGGCCTGGGTCGCCGAGGGCGCCCGCGTCGGCTACCTCGAGCAGGAGCCGCACCTCGATCCGGCGCTGTCCGTGCGTGAGAACGTCATGCAGGGCGTCGCCAAGCAGAAGGCGATCCTCGACCGCTACAACGAGCTCGCGGTCAACTATTCCGACGAGACCGCCGACGAGATGACCAAGCTGCAGGACGAGATCGAGGCCCAGGGCCTCTGGGATCTCGACAGCAAGGTCGACCAGGCCATGGACGCGCTGCGCTGCCCGCCCGACGATGCGGATGTGACGAAGCTCTCGGGCGGTGAGCGCCGCCGCGTCGCGCTGTGCCGCCTTCTGCTCGACCAGCCCGAGCTGCTGCTGCTGGACGAGCCGACCAACCATCTCGACGCCGAATCCGTTTCGTGGCTCGAAGGTCATTTGCGCAACTATCCCGGCGCGATCCTGATCGTGACCCACGATCGCTACTTCCTCGACAACGTCACGGGCTGGATCCTCGAGCTCGATCGCGGCAAGGGCATCCCCTACGAGGGCAATTATTCGTCCTGGCTGGTGCAGAAGCAGAAGCGCCTGGAGCAGGAGGGACGCGAGGACGCCGCGCACCAGAAGACGATTGCGCGCGAGCAGGAATGGGTCGCGTCCTCGCCGAAGGCACGCCAGGCCAAGTCGAAGGCGCGCTACCAGCGCTATGAGGAACTGCTCAAGCAGGCGAGCGAGAAGCAGACCCAGACCGCGCAGATCATCATTCCCGTCGCCGAGCGCCTCGGCGCCAACGTGGTCGATTTCGAAACCCTCAGCAAAGGCTATGGCGATCGCCTGCTGATCGACGATCTCACCTTCAAGCTGCCGCCCGGCGGCATCGTCGGTGTGATCGGCGCCAACGGCGCCGGCAAGACCACGCTGTTCAAGATGATCACCAAGCAGGAGACCCCGGACAAGGGCACGATCACGGTCGGTGAGACCGTGCATCTCGGCTATGTCGACCAGTCGCGCGATGCGCTCGACGGCAAGAAGACCGTGTGGGAGGAAATCTCCGGCGGCAACGAGCTGATCCTGCTCGGCAAGAAGGAAGTGAACTCGCGCGGCTATTGCTCGTCGTTCAACTTCAAGGGCGCCGACCAGCAGAAGAAGGTCGGCGCGCTCTCCGGCGGTGAACGCAACCGCGTCCATCTCGCCAAAATGCTGAAGTCCGGCGCCAACGTCCTGCTGCTCGACGAACCGACCAACGACCTCGACGTCGACACGCTGCGCGCGCTGGAAGAGGCGCTGGAGGATTTTGCCGGCTGCGCCGTCATCATCAGCCACGATCGCTGGTTCCTCGACCGCATCGCGACCCACATCCTGGCCTTCGAGGGCGACAGCCATGTCGAATGGTTCGAAGGCAACTTCCAGGACTACGAAAAGGACAAGATGCGCCGGCTCGGCCAGGACAGCATCATCCCGCACCGCGTGAAGTACAAGAAGCTGACGCGGTGATGTCGGCATGATGCGGCGGGCGCTCATCGCTGCGGCGATTGTCGTCACCTGCGGATGGTCGCCCGCCCGCGCCGCCGACGCCGCCTTCACGCAATTCATCGCCGCGCTTTGGCCGGAGGCGCAGTCTGCCGGTGTGTCGCGCAAGACGTTCGACGAGCAGACGCGCGGGCTCGAGCCCGACTACAAGCTGCCCGATCTGATCCTGCCCGGGCGGCCCGCGACAGGCGCGCCGTCGCAGGCCGAGTTCGTGCAGGTGCCGGCCGACTACGTCAAGGAAGCTTCGATCGCGCGGCTTGCGGGCGAGGGGCAGCGGCTGCTGCAGAAATATCGTCCGGCGCTGAGCGAGATCGAGAAGAAGTCCGGCGTGCCTGCCACCGTGATGCTCGCGATCTGGGGCCGAGAGACCGATTACGGCCGCTACACGCTGCCTTATGATCTGGTCCGCGTGCTGGCGACGCAGGCCTATGTCGGACGGCGCAAGGACACCTATCGCAACGAGTTCATCCTCTCGCTGAAGATCCTTGGCGAGGGCGTAGTGACGCGCAAGGACATGCGCTCGTCCTGGGCCGGTGCCACCGGCCTCACGCAGTTCCTGCCGTCGGAATATTACAAGCACGGCGTCGACTTCGACGGCGACGGCCGTATCGACATTTGGCACTCGGTGCCGGATGCGCTCGCCTCCGCCGCGCAGCAGCTCGTCAACAAGGGCTGGCAGAGCGGCGTGCGCTGGGCCTATGAGGTGCAGGCGCCGGCCAAGGTCGATTGCACCAATGGTGTGCCCGAGGTGACGAAGCCGATCGGCCAGTGGCTGCGCGAAGGCTTTGTGCCGGTGCGCGGCGAGAAGCTCAGCGCTGCCGAGCAGGCGCAGCCGGCATCGCTGCTTCAGCCGGAGGGCATCTACGGTCCGTCATTCCTGACCACGAAGAACTACTTCGTCATCAAGGAATACAATTTCTCCGACCTCTACGTGCTGTTCGTCGGCCATCTCAGCGACCGCATGACGAGTCCGCTGCCGTTCGCAACGCCCTGGGCGGCCTCCAAGCAGCTGCGCACCAAGGACGTCGAGACCATGCAGCGCGGGCTCACGCGCGTCGGGCTCTATAAGGACAAGATCGATGGCAAGGCCGGCATGCAGACGCGCGCCGCGCTCGGCGCCTATCAGAAGTCGGCAGGCCTCAAGGTCGATTGCTGGCCGAGCGAAGAGGTGCTGCGCTCGATCCAGGCGGCGCGCTAGCGAGAGACCAAAAGAAAAAGCCCGGCCGATGGTCTCGGCCGGGCTTCGATCGCGGCGCGCATGCGCCAGGACGATCAGATCAAAGACGATCAGATCAATAGCAAACGCGAACCGGGCGGACGACCCAGCCGTAGCCATCCCAGTAGCGCTGGCGCTGCCAGTAGCAGGGCGGGGGCGGCGGGCCGGGCTCGGCGACGTAAACCGGGCCACCATAGGCCGGACGGCTCGATGCGATCGCGCCGCCGACGATGGCGCCGCCGATCAGGCCGGCCGCGATGCCGGCGCCGACGTTGTCACCGGCGTTGGCGGGCGGAGTGGCGGTCACCAGCGAACCGGCGATCGTCGCAACCGTGAGGGCGGCAACAAAAGTCTTCTTCATGCTCTTGGCTCTCCTGGGAGATGGATCCTCTTGTTAGAGGCGTCCGGGGTTCAAAGGTTCACGCACACTCTGATGGAATTGGCCTTGCAGCTAGGAAGCGCGCAAATGGTCAATCCACGGTAAACGCACACGGAGCTGTGACGCGAAAAAGCGGTCTTTTTCAGGCCCGGAGATGAACGGCGCATCCGTAGTGAACCGGGCCAGCTGAATCAGTCGCAGCGAACCGCGCTTCGAGTCGCCTCAGCCACAGACGCGGACGCGACGAACGCGCCAGGCGTAGCCATCCCAGAAGCGCTGCTTCTGCCAGACGCAGCCGTCACCATAATAGTCGTCAGCGACGTAGCCCGGACCCGGCGCGTAATAGCGCGGCGGATAGTAGCCGGGGCCGTAGCCCGGGCCATAACCATAAGCAGGACCGGGTCCGTAGTAATACGGAGAGGCCAGCGCACCGCCAACGATGGCGCCACCGATGATCCCGGCGGCGACGCCTGCGGCGACACCGCGCTGAGCGTGGGCCGGCGTTACGGCCGTCAGGGCCAGCGTGGCGACGGCAGCAATTGCCAGGAGCGACTTCTTCATGGATTTGACCTCTTCATACGCGCGGAACTCTTTGGGATCCTAAGTTCCATACTCTGTTTGAACGATCAATGAACGGCACCTTTGCCGGGTGCGACCAATTGGTATGGCTCGGAAGGAGACGCTGAATGGGCAACGGGATGATTAACGCTTTGATCGCCGCCGGGGTCATCTTTGCGATCGGCTATGGCTGGTTCACCCATCTCCAGAACCGCAACCGGCGCTCGCGGGCATCGGCCGGCGGCGATGGAAGCAGCAGCGGCGGTGGCGACAGCTATTCGGGCACGAGCGACGGCTTCTCGCTGGGGAGCTGGTTCTCCAGCGACAGCTCTGGAAGCTCAAACGACGGCTGTTCCTCGAGCGATAGCGGCAGCAGCGGCGGCGATTGTGGAGGCGGCGGCGACGGTGGTGGAGGCGGCGGCGACTAGGTCCGCCGCTGTTTTTCGGCCAGTTTGGAATAGCTTCAAATACCGGTTTTTCCCTTTGCATCCGGACGGCCCGTTAAATATCGATGATGGCGCATCACCGAAGGGCCTACCGCTTCCATGATCGTTTGTTCCTGTAACGTACTGAGCGATGACGACATCCGCGCCGCCGTCGCCGAGTCCGACGATGCCGTGCGTCATGCCAAGCAGGTCTATGGATGCCTCGGTTGCAGCGCTGAATGCGGCCGTTGCGCCCGGACGATCAAGACCATCATCGACGAAGCCCTCGGTCCCTGCGCCAAGTCCTGCTGCTCGGGCTGCCCGCATAGCCATACCGTGGCTGCCAATGACGAGACGGCTGAGCCCGCCCAGTTTGCCCTCGCGGCCTGCTGAAACTTTCCCCATCATCGGCTGAGCTTTTCCCCGGCTGCATCCCCGTAGCCGGTTGCTCTCGCGTTTAATCTCATTTAGAAGCGTTCTAAAGTCGGATAGGTCCGATTTGGACTGCAAGATCTGGAGTGAACCATGCAGGGCGACGCAAAAGTCATCGACTATCTCAACAAGGCGCTGCGTCACGAACTGACTGCGATCAACCAGTACTGGCTGCACTATCGCTTCCTCGACAATTGGGGCCTCCTCGACATGGCCAAGGTCTGGCGCAAGGAGTCCATCGAGGAGATGGAGCACGCCGACAAGCTCACCGCGCGCATCCTGTTCTTCGACGGCTTCCCGAACATGCAGGTGCTCGATCCCCTGCGCATCGGCCAGAACGTCAAGGAGATCATCGAGTGCGACCTCGCCGCCGAGATGAGCGCACGGGCGCTCTATCAGGAAGCGGCGACCTACTGCCACGGCGTCAAGGACTACGTCACGCGTGACCTGTTCGAGAAGCTGATGAGCGACGAGGAGCACCACATCGACTTCCTCGAGACCCAGCTCGATCTGATCGGCCGTATCGGCCTTGAGCTCTACACCCAGAAGCACGTCGGCGGGCTCGAGGGCGAGGGGCACTAAGGCTCCGACGTCGACGTCAGTCGTGCATTTCGATGTCGTCCCGGCGCAGGCCGGGACGACATTTTTGTTCGGGAGGCAATTACAACTGCGTCTTGTAACGCTCCTCCACGATCTCCTGGCTCTCCGGTTCACCCAGGCCCGTCTGATCGTGAATGACCTGGCCGATGCTCGGCATCACCGAGCGCTGCACCTTCTCCGGCGACCACAGCTTTGAGCGCATCAGCGCCTTGCCGCAGTGGAAATAGACTTCGCTGACCGCGACGTTCAACACCGCGCGCGGCGGCTTGCCGAACTCCACCATGGACGCGAGCAGATCCGGATCGGCCGACAGCGTGCCGCGGCCGCCGACGCGTAGCGTCTCATCGATCCCCGGCACGAAGAACAGCATGTGCACGAAGCCCGAGCCTTCGACGACGTTGCGAAAACTGTCGATCCGGTTGTTGCCGGAGCGGTCGGGCATCAGCAACTGGTTGGGACCGGTGACGTGGACGAAGCCGATGCCGCCGCCGCGCGGCGAGGCATCGACGCTGCCGTCGGTGCCCGACGTCGCGAGCACGCAGAACGGCGACATCTCGATGAACTTCTTGGCATGCGCATCGATCGCGGGACGCGCCTTCGCGATCACGCGCGGGCTTGGCTTGGCATAGATGGTCGCGAGGTCTTCGGCGCAAAGATCGGTCACGAAGGTCTCCTTGATTGAGGATGCAAGATTATCATCCTTTGGCCTGATCGCTATCCCTCTTTGTCGCGCCGCCACGGCCAATCGATCGTGCCGGATGGCGCGGTAGCTTGGCGCAACAATTTCGCTTATAACGGGTGGCATACTTTAACGCTTTCAGGGAGGGAATTCGTCATGGCCTCCACGCAGGCAATGCGGGTCGCTGGCGATCGGCCGCGCCGTCGCAAGCATGTTCCAGGACAGCTCATCGTCCGGTTGAAGCCGGCCGTTGCCCGCCAGATTGCGGCGATCGCGCCTCAGGCGGCAACGGCACGCGCGCTGATGGACACGATGCCCGAGGAGGTCACAGGTCCGGTCGCTTTCCTGCACGACAATTTCGGGCTGCAGTCGATGAAGCCATTGTTCGTGGTCGACGGCGGCGGCGACGCACCGGCGCGGCCGCAGGCTCTGGCCGCGGTTCATCGCTCGATCGCACGCTCTGCAACGGCGGCACCGCGGGAGGCGCTGGCCGGATTTCAGATCGTGGAGGTGAAGGACAAGAAGATCGGTGCGTCAGTCCTGAAGCGCCTGAGTGCTTCCAGGGCGATGGATCTGGTCGAGCCCGTTCCCAATCGGTGGCTCAGTGCCGCCGCCGATCCCATGACGATCCGGCAGTGGGGCCTTCGCGCCATCAGATGGTTCGACAGGCCGCGACCTGGTGCGGGGCGGGTCCATGTCGCCGTGCTCGATAGCGGTGTCGACGCCGGACATCCGGATCTTGCACACGCCATCGAGGAGTACAGGCACGACGGCAACGGCGAGCGCGATTTTCTTGGTCACGGCACGCATGTCGGCGGCACCATCGCGGCAGTGGTCAACAATTCGGTTGGTATCGTGGGCCTCGCCAATTGCCGGCTGCACTGCTGGAAGGTGTTCGACGATCCCAAGCGTGCGGGTGATGACGAGAACTTCAATTTCGAGTTTTACAGCAAGGCGCTCGCGGCCGCGCTCGATTCCAACATCAAGGTCATCAATCTGAGCATTGGCGGCGAGGACCATTCGAAGGCGGAAGCAGCGATCTTCGCCGAGTTGGTCGACGCCGGCGTCGTCATCTCGACCGCGATGGGTAACGAGTTCGAGGACGGCAATCCGAAGGAATATCCGGCGGGCTATCCGGACACGATCGGCGTCGGCGCCGTCGACGAATCTCATCGGCGGGCCTCGTTCTCCAACACGGGAAGGCACATCAAGCTGGTCGCGCCCGGTGTCAACATCCTGTCGACGGTGCCCCGTGTGAAGGCAAGTTTCGCCGACCACGTGACATACGATTCCTGGCCCGGCACGTCGATGGCGACGCCGCATGTGACGGGAGCCGCTGCACTCGTCTACATCAACAAGCCGAAATCCCGGGCGGCCGGGCTTGCGGTTGCGAGACGCCTGATCGCGACCGCGACCAAATTGCCGGCGATGCGGGGCAAGGATTTTACGCCGCAATACGGCGCCGGCCTCCTCGATGTTGCCGCTGCGCTCGGCCGCGCGAAGCCCGCGAGGAAGCGGCGAAAATAAGCGCCGCGGCCTTGATCGGGCGCCGTGAACGGCTAGCTTCTTATGCATGTCCGTGCAGTTCAAATTTCACGATCGTGTCGATCAGCGCCGGCGGCGCCTGATCATCAAGACGCTCAGTGATGCCGGCTATGCCGCCGAGAACCTGTTTCCTGGGCAGAAGCGGCAAAGCCTCGCCGCGATCTTCACTGTCGCCGAGGCCGACGCCAAATCCGTTCGCGCCGCGCTCGGCGATTTTGGCGATGACATCGAATATGTCGAGGCCTCGCCCAAGCGAGATCTCAAGGGCTGAGCGGCCTACACTGCGTCGGCCGGCACGAAGCAGCTGATGATGATGGCGCCGCGGTGATAAACGTACCACACCACGGCCTGGCCGACCGGGTTGCCGCGATCGCGGATGATGGCGCGCGCGGGGACCTCCATCCATTGTCCCTCGATCGGCACCCAATAGGTACCACCCCGCACATCGTAGTCGGTGCGATGGCCGTCGGAGATATCGCAGCAGGGCACGCCGTTCGGCGCGATCACGCTCTTGAACCACGCGCGGATGTCGGGCGGAACATGGTCGTACTGGCCGTTGTCGAACGCGAACGCCGCGCTCGTCAGCGCCATCGTCGCAGCCAGCAAGACGCACAGCGCAAGCCTGTGCATGCGATCCTCCGTCGCGTTTCGATTCGTATCGTTGATGCGATTAAGCCCGAGCTGTCAGCGCATTGCATGCTCAAATAATATGCGGCGCCGAGGCGCCGCATATGATGCGTTGCGATATGGGCGATTGACGACGCTTACATCGTGCGCTGCGGCGCGGTTTGCAGCAATTGCCTGACCTGCTCGACGTAGAATTTCGCGTTGCCCGTGGTGCCGTGGCCTCGCGTCTCCGTGCTCGCGGGGATCAGATACAGCCTGCCGTTCTTGATCCGCTTCATCGCAGCGTCCGTGATGCCGGTCTCCGGCGGGTTGCGCTCGTCGTCGGCGGAATTGATCAGCAGCAGTGATGCCTCGATCTGCTCCAGTCTGTCGCCGGCGTTGTAGTCCTGCGAGGAACCCCACTGGTAGAGGAAGTCGTTGGCGTCCGCCGTGACCGGTGCAGCCAACCGTTCGTCGACGATCTTGTCGGCCTTGGCCGCGGTCGGCGCCTGTTGCTGATAGGCGAGCGTGCCGCCGATGCTGGCGATGCCGTAGGCGGTGATGGCGTATTTCATCATGCGTGGCTGGCTGGTGTAATTGCCGCCATTGTAGTCGGGATCGTTGCGGATGGTGTCGAGCATGATCCGCCGCATCATCCAGTTGCGCGAGGCCATCTCGGTCGGCTGCGAGGCCATCGGCACCAGCACATCCATGTCCTTGGGATATTTCTCGCCCCACAGCCAGGTCTGCATGCCGCCCATCGAGTTGCCGATGACGAGCCGAAGATGCTTGACGCCGAGCCCTTCGGTTACGAGGCGATGCTGCGCCTCGACCATGTCGTCGTAATTGTATTTCGGAAAGCCCGTCTTCATGCCGTCCGACGGCTTTGACGATTTGCCGTGGCCGATCGCATCGGGAATGATGATGTAATATTTGGACGCATCGAGCGGCTGTCCGGCGCCGAACATCTCGCCGGCGAACGCGGGCGTCAGCATGCTCGCGCCCGAGCCGCCGGTGCCGTGCAGCACCAGCACGGGTTGTCCGGTCGGCTCACCGACGGTGGTGTAGTGCAGCTTCAGGTCCGGCATGACCTCGCCGGTATGGAACTTGAAATCCCTGGCGACCCAATCGCCCTGTTTCGGCGCCGGATAGTCGGCGGCGAATGCCGATGCCGAGATGGACAGCAGAACGGCCGACAGCGCCGCGCAAGAAGCTTTCATGTTCCTCTCCCCGTGCGGCTCATATCCGGCGGCCGCGTTGACGCGGACCTTAGCAGAAGTGCCCGGGTAGATGTAGGATTTCGGTTCCGCCGTTCGTCTTACGAGGACACCATCAGGAGAGACTGCATGTGCCGCAACATCAAGACGCTGTTCAATTTCGAGCCGCCGGCGACGGAGGACGAGATCCATGCCAGCGCGCTCCAGTTCGTGCGAAAGCTCTCCGGCTTCAACAAGCCCTCGCAGGCCAATGAGGCGGCCTTCGACCGCGCCGTGGCCGAGGTCTCGGAGGCCGCGCGAAAGCTGCTGACCTCGCTGCATACCCATGCGCCGGCGCGCGACCGCGAGGTCGAGGCGGAGAAGGCGAAGGAACGCTCGCGGCTGCGCTTCGGCTAGCGGCCGCAAGCACGCCTTCCGTGATCTGGCTCACGGTATCGGCCGCCTCGACTTGAGATGATGTGCGCCGGGGTTTTGACAGCCCGGAGCCCGATCATGAGCCGCCCCCTTCTTCCGCTGAAAGCAGGTGCCATCGTCTTCACGCTGCTGTGGACCGCGTGGATGATGTGGTGGAGCGGCTCGTTCTCGAGCGCGAACGTCGTGATCCTGGCGCTGTGCGGCGCGGCGGTCGGCTATCTCTGGTATCGCGCCATGCGCTGGCAGTTCGAGCGCATGGGCATGCTGCCGCGCAAGGATGATTCATCACCAGCCTCCTGAACGAGGCTGGTGTCCCGGACGCGCTGCAGCGTGCAACGCTGCGGCGCAGAGCCTGGGGCACGAGCGCAGATTAATCCTTGTGACCGTGCTTCTTCTTTTTCTTCTTTTTCTTGTGCCCGTCGCCTTCGCTGGCGTCGTCCTCGTGCTCGTCGTGCATCTCGTCAGTTTCCTGCACGGCGGCCTCCAGCGCGGCGCGCTCGGCGGCTTCCTGCGTGTCCCGCTCGGCAGCTTCATGCTCGCGCTGGCGGCGGCGCTCGTCCCAGGCATCGAAGAGCTGCTCGAGCCACGGCAGTACCTGTTCGATCGATGGCAGCTGGCCGGGCGGTCCGGCCTCGCCGCGCGGGCCCTGCGGCCCCACTGGCCCTTGCGGTCCGGCAGGTCCTTGCGCGCCGACGGCGCCACGCAGACCGGCCTCGCCCGCCTTGCCTTGCGGACCGGTCTTGCCCAGCGGTCCGGCCTTGCCGACCGGACCCGGCTTGCCCTGCGGACCCGGCTTGCCGCGCGCACCGTCCGGTCCGCGTTTGCCGGGGTGACCCTGCGGTCCCGGTCTTCCCGGCTCGCCCTGCCGCCCGCGCGGACCCTGAGGTCCCTGCCGTCCCTGATCGTCTGCCACGCCACTGCTCCCTTGACCGGAAGCAAGCTACTTAGCGGCGTTTGACGACAGCAGCAATTCTGCCTGTGCATCGCCTCAGGCTTGATCAACATCAATCGGTCGCACGGGGCGCCGTGTCATTGAATTGCGCGCGGCCACACCCTTTTCGAGGAGCGCGCGATGCGAGCTGCGTGGACAATCTTCTGCCTGTCGGCCGTCATCCTTGCCGTCGCAGTCGGGCTGGCCCATCTGCTCGTGCCCGATGTCGTGCCGGTCGCCTTTGCCGAGGAGCCGCAATCGTCATGGGCCGTCATGACGGCCTTCGTGCTCCGCACGATCGAGCTGATCGCGGCCGCCGTCGCCATCATCGCGCTCGTGGTTCTCGGCGGCGGACTGATCGGCCGCGCCGTCACGCGCTAGTCGTGATAGGCGGGCACCTCGATGCCCGAGGCGGCATAGATCCTGATCTTGTTGCGCAGCGTGCGCACCGACAGGCCGAGCACGCGCGATGCGCGTGTGCGGTTGCCGTCGCAGCGCGCGAGCGTCTGGAGAACGAGCTCGCGCTCGACCTCGTCGACGGTCGCTCCGATCAGCAGTGGAACGATCTGGTTAGGAGCCAGGAATTGTGCGTCCTGCGGCGCCGCGACATGAACAGTGGTCATCAACACACCCCGATCAACGCCCGCTTCCTTCGCTGGAAGCGGATCGAGAACAAACGACCCCCAAGCCGTAGATCTACGGTGGGCGGGTTTGGTTAATGAAAGGTTAATCTTCTGCCATCGCACCAATTGACCTTGGGATTGCCGCGATGGCGCCGTGATTGGCACGAGATGCATAGCGAGGCGGGACGATCTCCCGCCTCACACCGTTCGATACCCACCATCCACCATCACGATCGTTCCCGTCACGTAAGCCGACAGATCCGAGGCGAGGAAGATCGCGGGGCCGACGATATCCTCGGGCTTGCCGGTGCGCGCCAGCGGGGTGTGATCGACGAAGGCCTGCACCAGCGCCGGATTGGTCGCGCGCACATTGGCGTTGATGTTGGTCTCGATGAAGCCCGGGCCGATCGCGTTGACGCGCACGCCTTCCTTGCCGAGCTCGACCGCAAGCGCCTTGGTGAAGCCGAGCACGCCGTGCTTCGACGTCGTATACGCCGCCGAGCTCGGCGTGCGCAGATGCACGAAGGACTGGATCGAGCCGATATTGACGATGCGGCCTTTGCTGGCGCGCAACGGCGCGAGGAACGCCTGCGTCATGTTGAAGACGCCGTTGAGGTTGAGCGAGATGATGTCGTTCCAGTCCTTCGCCACCGTCTCGGTCTCGGCGGTGAAGGCGTTGCGGCGGGTGATGCCGGCATTGTTGACGAGGATCGAGACCTGCCCGATCTTGTCGGCGACTTGCTTGGCCAGCGCAAAGCAATCATCGCGCTTGGTGACGTCGAGCGCAAAGCTCTCGGCCTTGCCGCCGGCCTTGCGGATCTCCTGCGCGGCCTCCGCGACGGTGTCGGCGTTGACGTCGAGCAGCACCACTTGCGCGCCCTCCCGCGCATAGCCGGTCGCGATCGCCCGGCCGATGCCGGACCCGGCGCCGGTGACGACGGCGATGTGGTTTGCGAGCAATGCCATGACAATTTCCTCCCGATTTCGTTTCTAAGTTTCATGAAAGGCTAACCCGAAATTAAGGGGTCGGAAACGGCCGCCTTGGCATACTGGTCTGCATTGCTAAACGTTACGCGCATGATGGAACGGCTTGAATCCTGGAAACTCGGTCTCGAACGCCTGCGGTCGGCGAACGCCGCCGACTGGGCCGAGGCGGGCCGGCTCGTGGCCGAGATCGCGCGGATGAGCACTGACACCATGCTGCGCCAGGCGGCGGAGCAGGCGCTTCCGGTGCTGCGCCAGGCCGTCGATAATGACGATCCCAGCGTCACGCTGGCGGCGCAGCGCCGCATCGGCGTGGTGCTCGAGGTCGTCCATGGCCTGACCGCGCCGCGCTTCGGCCGCCGCAACGCCGCGCCGAAGAAACTCTCCAGCGAGGATCGCGCCCGCAAGGTGCTCGGCCTGCCGCTCGCGGTGCAGCTCACCTGCGAGGACATCAACCAGGCCTATCGCCGCGCCGCCAAGGACATGCATCCCGACCAGGGCGGCAGCAATGAGGCCTTCATCGACCTCGCCGCCGCGCGCGACATCCTGATCCATCCCGGCGCGCACAAGGACGCGTGAGAGCGAGGTCTCATAGGTGGGCAAAGGCGCAACGCGCCGTGCCCACGACCTTCATGATGGATGGAATGGTGGGCACGCTTGCGCTTTGCCCACCCTACGAGGTCTGAGCACTCAGCTCTTGTTCACGCAGCTCGGATAGGGCGCGGCTTCGCCTGTAACGATCGGGCAGAGGGTGATGGGGCCGAGATCGTTCAGGCGCGCCTGCCAGCGTTCGTCCTTGACCTGTGGCTCGTCGCTCTCAGGGCCGCGCTCGGCCCATTGGATGGTGTAGTAGTCGGCGGAGCCCTTCAGCACAATCAGCAGCGCGGTCTCGCTGTGGCGGGTCGGGCCGCTGTCGATGCGGCCGCAACCGATCACGGCGGCAAAACCTTCGAAGCGGCCGAACGTTATGACGCCGAGCGGCTGCGCCGCAAAGCTGTCGGGGCAGGCGGACTTGAAGCCGCCGGCGATGGTTCCCGCGAACATCTCGGGCGAAGCGCCTCGCGTCAGCGTCATGCCCTTCTCGCCGGTGACCGTGATCATCTGCGTCCAGCGCTCGGGCGTCTCGCCCTTCAGCACGGCTTCGCGGATGTAGTGGCCGCCCTTGGTGTTCTCGAACACGGCGGCGAAATTCGACGGCATCGCGAAGCTGACGAGCTGGTCGAAGATCGGCGAGATCACGCGGAACGATTGCGGTGCCTGCGCCGGCGCAGTGGAGACTAGCGCAAGCGAGACGCTGAGAATGGTGGCTGTCGCGGTGAGCGTGCGCATCGATGAATCCCGCAAGGAGGGAATAGAAACGCGATCGGGCAAGAATGCTAGCATCGCATCCTTGCCCGACCCTTGTCGTCCGCCGATCGAATTCTTACCAGGTGCAGTGGCCGTCCTTCAGCGCATGGTCCTTCAGCACCAGCGCATCGACGAAGGTCGGCACGGAGGCGCTGACGCGGGCGTAATCGGCGGGCCACGGCGTGGTCGGGATGCTCTCGTCCCAGATCTGGCAGAAGCCGCCGTTCTGCCAGCGGATCAGATGATAACCGGCTTCGGCCTGGCTGGTGGCGGCGAACGCGGCAATGGCAAGGCCGGCGGCAGCGCACAGCACGGAAATACGACGCATGATCAGCTCCTCAAATGAAAGATGTGATGCGCCTCCCGACAATGAGGGGAGGGGTGGTACGGGACGCTGGGGGTAGCGCCCCGGACAAGGAGTGAGTAGTTCCGCATGCGCATGAGGTTCAAAGCGCGTACGCCGGAGATGCGGGATTTCGGCTGAAAAAATAGGCTGTCCGCCAAACGAAGGAGGGCGGCCCGCTCGCGCGAACCGCCCTCGAAATCTCGTCTGTCGCCTCAAGCCTAGAGCGTGCAGCGGCGCTCGGCGCGCATCTTGATCTGCAGGTCGGAGGCGGCCGTGAAGGTCGGGACCGGCTTGCTGACGACCTTGTAGGTCGAGGCGCCCCACTGGAACGGCTTGTACTTCAGGTCCTCGTTCCAGACCTGGCAGATGCCGGTGTTGTCCCAGCGGATCACGTAATAGCCGACCGCAGCAGATGCGGGCAGCGCGAACACGGAACTGGCGATGCCGGCAATGGCACAGAGGGCGAGAACGCGACGCATGAAGTATCTCCTTTGGGGGGACGTGGGACACGAAAATTCGTGCGGTAAATGCAGGTCCTTGGCAAGCGGGGGCGCGGCCGTTTCACGGATATGTCAGCCGCGGCAGCTCACTTGGTTGGGCCGCGTGCCCGACAAGTCACACGCAGCTCACTTCGCGAGCGAGGCCACCGCCTCGATCTCGATCAGCATCTTCGGATCGGGCAGCGCGTGCACCACGCAGGTGGTGCGCGCCGGATAGGGCGGCGGGCCGAAGGCGCCGGCATAGAGCGCGTTCATGGCGGCCACGTCGGAGGCGCGGGTGAGCAGCACGTTGACCTTGGCGAGGTCGCGGACGGTTGCATCGGCTTCATCAAGCACGCGCTTGATGTTGACGACGACATTGGCGAACTGCGCCTCGAAGCCGTCGGGCAGGGCGCCGTTCGCATCGAAGCCGGGAATGCCGGAGACGAACAGCAGGTCGCCGACGCGCGTCGCAAAGGACAGCGGCGGCGCCTTCACATGCAGCGGCGGCGCGAAATGCTGGATCGGCATGGGATCACCTCGTGGGCGTGTCGGGAGCATGAGCGTAGCGGGATGCGGGGGAGTTGCAATCGGTATGGAGAGAGGGGCAAAAACAAAAAATGCGAAAACGACCCCATGCACAGTAGGAACCAACCAGAAATCATTGAGCTTTTTGAAATTCGGTAATAGCGAAATATTCGCTTGCTCCGTCGGGCAAAACAGGAGCAGAATGGGATGATGGCGGTTGCGTCCGCGAGCGCGGTGGTTCGCCTCTCCCCGCGTGCGGGGAGAGGCCGACGCGCGTAGCGCGGCGGGTGAGGGGGAGTCTCCGCGAGTTCGACTGCTACCGCTTGTGCGGCGACAGCCTCTCACCCCAACCCTCTCCCCGCAAGAGCGGGGCGAGGGAGCGCACCGTGCGCGGTGAATGGCATCGTCTTGCCACGTGCTCCTCTGCCCAATCATGTTGCCGCCGCGATCGATCGGATACATTCGTCCGGTCCGATTCGTTTCCTCCCCTAAAAATAGCCCCGGAGCTTCCCCATGAAGATCGCCACCACCCTTCGCGCCGCGCTGGTCGCCATTGCCGCTTTGGCCGGCCTCTCGACCTCGGCGATGGCCGACGGCGGCACCGTGGTGCTGACGATCTACAAGGCGGGCTGGATCATCGGCGGCTCGGGCGGCTCCGGCGTGCTGAACTTCCGCGGCCGCTCCTACGGGCTCTCGACCGGCGGGCTCGATTACGGCCTCGTCTTCGGCGGCTCCAAGACCGTGCTGCGCGGCCGCGTCTCCAACATCAACCGCCCGTCGGATGTCGCCGGCGTCTACGGTGCGGCCGGTGCTGGCCTTGCCGTCGGCCGCGGCGCTCGCGCCATCGTGCTCACCAACCAGAAGGGCGCCGTGCTGGAGCTGACCGGTACGCAGGTCGGCCTGATGGCGAACGCCGATCTCAGCGGCCTCGCGATCACGATGCGCTAGACGACGGTGCATCAACGCCGTCATTGCGAGCGCAGCGAAGCAATCCAGAATCCCTCCGCAGCAACAGTCTGGATTGCTTCGCTGCGCTCGCAATGACGGAATTGGCTCCTACGCATTCACCATCGCATGCACCCGCTCGCAATGCGCGACGAGGTTTGTCTGCGCATCGACGAACGCCTTCAGCGGCGTCGGGATCGGAAAGTAATAGATGTTGGCGACAAAGCCGTAGATGCCGGCATCACAGCTGGTCGGCGCCGCGCCGTGGACGAAGCCCACGGCGGGCACGATCTCGGCCAGCACCTGCAGATCGGCAAGGCCCCGCGCGTAAGCCTGGTCGGGCGTGTAGCGGCCGATGCCCTGGTAATGATAGCGCTGCGCGTTGTAGGCCTTGGCCTTCTCGAACCCCTCCGCATCGATCTGCGGATGCTGCGCGATGAAGGCGTCGCGGAACGCAGGATAGAAGCGCTCGTCCTTCCAGCGCGAATAGGACATCACCCAATAGAGGTCGTCGAGCATGCGCGTGACCAGATGATTGGTCCGCCGCTGTTCGGGCGACAGTGCGGCATCGATGCCCAGGCGATATTTCGCAATCGCATGCGCGATGATCGTCTCGCTGTCGCCGATGGTCCCGCCGTCGTCGATCACATAAGGCAATTGCCCGCGCGGCGCGGCGGAGGCATCGAACACATGCTCGTGCACGAACGCGACGCCTGCGAGCTTCAGGAAGGCGTAGACCTTGAGGCCGTAGCCGTTGTTGTCGGCGACGCCGAACAGCTCAGGGTAGGAATAGAGGGTCAGCATCGGCGGGCTCCTCGGTTGGCGGAGCCAGCATGCATTGGCGTAGTGGCGAACGCAATGGCAGCCTCGGTCGCCCCGGATATCGCTTGCGCTCATCCGGGCTACGAACGCAACGCGGCCTCGAACACCGCCAGCTGCGCATCGAACGCCCGCCGGAACGCCGGCCGCGCTTCGCCGCGGGCGACATAGGCGGCGATATCAGGATATTCCTGCAGCAGCCCCGATGTGTTCAACCGGCGCAGCACCGTCACCATCATGAGATCGCCGGCGCTGAAGGCGCCATCCAGCCACTCGGCATCGCAGAGGCGGCGGGACAATTCACCGAGCCTGACACGCACACGCTGCTGCAGCATCGGCAGGCGCTCCGCGTACCAGTCCTTGTCGCGCTCGAACAGCATCGCCATGCCGAGCTCGACGATCGGCGGCTCCATCGTGTTGAGCGCGGCGAACATCCACGCGATCGCGCGGCTCCGCGCATTGGCATCCGTCGGCAGCAACCCGGCATGACGTTCGGCGATATGCAGCACGATCGCGCCGGACTCGAACAGTGCGAGGTCGCCGTCCTCGAAGGTCGGGATCTGCCCGAACGGATGCAGCGCAAGATGCGCCGGCGCCTTCATCGCCGCGAACGACACCAGGCGAACGTCGTAAGGCAGGCCGGCTTCCTCCAGCGCCCAGCGAACCCGCATGTCGCGCGCCTGCCCGCGGCCGCGGTCGGGCGAGCTTTCGAAGGCGGTGATGGTGGGGCGCATGGGAGGCTCCGGGGTGGTTGGGCTTTCGGTTCAGAGGACGAACGGGTGGGGCGGTTTCCGACAGTAGCCCGTAGTCCGTAGCCCGCATGAGCGAAGCGATATGCGGGAACAGTCGCCCCGGATATCGCTTGCGCTCATCCGGGCTACAAGAAAATCCCGCCTGCGCTGTCGGAACGCGCCTCCCGGCCACGTCCTTGGAGCACCCGCGCCACCTCGCCCGAGCTGAAAGGATCCCCGCTCATGACTTCCATCACGCCGTTCCTCTGGTTCGACAACAACGTCCCGGAAGCCGTCGCGTTCTACAAATCGGTGTTTCCAAACGCAAAGGTCGAGACCGTCAGCGACTTCATGGCGGTGTTCGAGCTCGAAGGCCAGCGCTTCAACGCGCTCAACGGCGGCCCGCAATACCGCTTCAACGAGGCGGTCTCGTTCTTCATCAGCGTCGAAACACAGGAGGAGGTCGACTACTTCTGGAGCCGGTTGATTGCGGACGGCGGCGAAGAGTCCCGCTGCGGCTGGCTTAAGGACAAGTTCGGCCTCTTCTGGCAGGTGATCCCGACCGCACTCGGCCGCTACCTCGGCGACCCCGACCGCACCAAGGCGAACCGCGTCATGCAGGCGATGATGGGAATGCGGAAGATCGTGATCGCGGATCTCGACAAGGCATATGCGGGGTGAGGGGACGGTGCCGTAGGGTGGGCAAAGGCGCGTTCTTTGCGCCGTGCCCACGCACTGCCGGGGACTCACGGAGAAATCGTGGGCACGGCGCTGACGCGCCTTTGCCCACCCTACGAAGTCTCGTGTTCGGGGCCACCGTAGCCCGCATGGGCGAAGCGACATGCGGGGCAACCGCCGGCCCCGGATATCGCTTGCGCTCATCCGGGCTACGCTAGCCCAACTCGGCAATCCACGTCGCAAGCTCCCGCCAAGGCTCCAGCGTCCAATGCCCCGACGCCGCACCAGACGGCGACGGCAAGACAAAAATCTCCGGCAGGCTTTCCTCGCGCTGCTGCCGCCCCAGCGCAATCCCGCTCGACGGCCTCCCGTAAAACAAGCTCGCCGCCTTCTTGCTCGTGAACGCAACCGTCCCCGGCCGATACTCTTCGATCTTGGCCCTGAAGCCCGGCACGTCGATCGTCTCAGCCGCGATCTGGTGATCCATCCCCGCGCCCGACTTGGAGAGATCGGTGAAGCCGATCCCAAGCTCGATCAGCGCCGCAAACTCCCCCGGCTGATAGCGCCGCGGCGTGATCCCGGCCTCATGGATCGCGCGCCAGAAGCGGTTGCCGGGATGGGCGTAGTAGTGCCCGAGCTCGGCCGAGCGTGTGCTGGCGGCGGTGCCGACGAAGACGAGGCGGAGGTTAGGGCGGAGCTGGTCGGGGAGGCGGTGAACGGTGTTGGACATCTTCGATGCGATTATTGACTTGCGTCTTCTCTGAATATGCCGTCGATATTGTCAGGCGTTGCGCGAGCGCCGTGCGCCGCAGGCCTGTCGGGGGAAAGAATGCACGACCAGTTCGAGTGGCCGGAGCCCGAGCACGAAGCCGACAAGATCATCTTGCGTAACGTCCGCAACCACGGCCGCCATATCACGGGCATACCCGATGGCACTCCGTCCTTCGCGTTTTCAATCGGTCTGTATCTGAACTACGGCCACCCCGAACTCATCATCTTCGGCCAGAGTGCTCAAAACGCGCAGGCCATCATCAACCTTATCCGCGATCGCGCTGCTGCGGGGCATAAATTCGTCGATGGCGATATCTCCGACGAATTGTTGGAGAACGGCTACAAGCTCGGCTTCTGGCAGGTGCCGTTAGCGGCATATCCGGAATATCTCGGCACTGCGATCTGGTTCTACTGGAAATCGCGGCTCGTATTCCCCTGTCTCCAGGTCGTCTGGCAGGACGTTGATCGTCATTTCCCCTGGGAGGCGGAATGCTCGCTCGAAGTCAGACGGGATCAGCCGTTGTTGAAGAAGGCGGTCTCGTAAAGCAACGATTTGCAAAAAAAGACCGGGCTATTTGCCCGGCCTTTGATTTTTCGCGTGGATGTCCGGGGCAAGCCCGGACGCGGCGCGGGCCGCTTCACAACGCCTTGTTACTCTCCTTCACCTTCTCCGCATCCAGATAAACGCTTGAGCCCATCTCCTTGAACTTCGCGCTCATCTTGGCCATGCCGTCCTCGGCCGTGCCCTGCATCGACATACCGATCGAGTTCGGATCGTTCAGCGTCGCCGCATAATCCCGCACGTCCTGGGTGATCTTCATCGAGCAGAACTTTGGTCCGCACATCGAGCAGAAATGCGCGACCTTGTGGGCTTCCTTCGGCAGGGTCTCGTCGTGGAAGCTCTTTGCGGTGTCCGGATCGAGCCCGAGGTTGAACTGGTCGGTCCAGCGGAATTCGAAGCGGGCGCGGGAGAGGGCGTCGTCGCGCAGTTGGGCTGCGGGGTGGCCCTTGGCGAGATCGCTGGCGTGGGCCGCGATCTTGTAGGTGATGACGCCGGTCTTGACGTCGTTGCGATCGGGCAGGCCGAGATGCTCCTTCGGCGTGACGTAGCAGAGCATGGCGCAGCCGAACCAGCCGATCATGGCCGCACCGATGCCTGAGGTGATGTGGTCATAGCCCGGCGCGATGTCGGTGGTCAGCGGTCCAAGCGTGTAGAACGGCGCCTCGCCACACTCCTTGAGCTGCTTGTCCATGTTGATCTTGATCTTGTGCATCGGCACGTGGCCGGGGCCTTCGATCATGACCTGGCAGCCCTTGTCCCACGCAATCTTTGTGAGCTCGCCGAGCGTCTCCAGCTCCGCGAACTGCGCGCGGTCGTTGGCATCCGCGATCGAGCCCGGACGCAGGCCGTCGCCGAGCGAGAACGAGACGTCATACTTGCGCATGAGGTCGCAGATCTCGTCGAAATGCGTGTAGAGGAAGCTCTCCTTGTGATGCGCCAGGCACCACTTCGCCATGATCGAGCCGCCACGGCTGACGATGCCGGTGACGCGGCTGGCGGTGAGGTGGATGTATTGCAGGCGCACGCCGGCGTGGATGGTGAAATAGTCGACGCCCTGCTCGCACTGCTCGATCAGCGTGTCCTTGTAGAGCTCCCAGGTCAGCTTTACGGGATCGCCGTTGCACTTCTCCAGCGCCTGGTAGATCGGAACGGTGCCGATCGGCACCGGCGAGTTGCGCAAAATCCATTCGCGCGTGGTGTGGATGTTGCGGCCCGTCGAGAGGTCCATCACGGTGTCGGCGCCCCAGCGGATCGCCCACACCATCTTCTCGACCTCTTCCTCGACCGACGATGTCACCGCCGAGTTGCCGATATTGGCGTTGATCTTGGTGAGGAAGTTGCGGCCGATGATCATCGGCTCGAGCTCGGAATGGTTGATGTTGGAGGGGATGATGGCGCGGCCGCGCGCGATCTCTGAGCGCACGAACTCCGGCGTGATGAAGGCGGGCACCGCGGCGCCGAAGCTCTCGCCGTCGGCAAGCGCTGCTTCCGCGCGCTCGAGCTGCTGCTTGCGGCCGAGGTTTTCGCGGGCGGCGACGTAGATCATCTCCTTGGTGATGATGCCGGCGCGGGCGAATTCGAGCTGCGTGATCTTCTGCCCGTCGAGGCCGCGCAGCGGCTTGTGATAGGCCGAGAAGGCGCGCGCGGCCTTGTCGGTGGAGACGCTGCCATTGTCCTCCGGCTTGATCTGGCGCCCGTCATATTCCTCGACGCCGCCGCGCTCCAGCACCCATTGCTTGCGGTCGCGGGCCAGGCCGGCATTGACGTCGATGGTCACGGACGGGTCGGTGTAGGGGCCCGAGGTGTCGTAGACCGGCAGGTTCGGCTCGCCGGCGCCCTCGGACAGGATGATCTCGCGCAGCGGCACGCGCAGATCGGGCGCGGCATCGGGCGTCGCGAAGATTTTTCGCGAGGAGGCGAGCGGGCCGGTGGTGACGGCGGGAACGGTCTTGTCGGGGTTGGAGCGGATGTTCATGGGATCCTCCGGTTACTCTTAATTCCTGGGTGCAATTTCAATCTCGTCATCCCTGCGCGAGCGCGAAGCGCTCGTCGCTGGAGGTGCTCGCGGAACGCGAGCCTCGAAGGATGAAAGAGCCGGGCCGTCGCCCTTCGAGGGCCGCTTGCGCGGCCACCTCCAGCGACAACGGCTTCGCCGTTGCGCGGGGGTGACGGGATAAAGAGAGGGCGACGCTGGTAGCGAATTTCTCCGTCATTGCGAGCGTAGCGAAGCAATCCAGAAATGTGTCCGCGGAAGCAGTCTGGATTGCTTCGTCGCTTCGCTCCTCGCAATAACGGCGTGGAGAGAGTGGAGCCATCATGCCGCCTCCATCGACTGGCCGAGCCATTGCCGCACCCGCGCGTCCGGGTCGGCGTTCTGGGTGACGTCGGACACCACCGCGATGGAATCCGCGCCCGCCGCAAAGATCTCCGCGGCGTGCTCGAACTTGATGCCGCCGATCGCGACCAGCGGGATGCTGCCGATGCGCTTCTTCCATTCCGTGATCTTCGGAATGCCCTGCGGTTCGAACCGCATCGATTTGAGCGTGGTGAAGAAGATCGGGCCGAGCGCGACGTAATCGGGTTTTGCGGCGAGCGCGGTCGCAAGCTCGGCGTCGTCGTGCGTGGAGATTCCGAGCGACAGGCCGGCCTCGCGGATCGCCTTGAGGTCGGCCTCCGCCAGATCCTCCTGGCCGAGATGCAGATATTTTGCGCCGGCGACGATCGCTGCGCGCCAATAGTCGTTCACGACCAGTTTGGCCTGCGTGCCGTTGGTGATGGCCAGCGCGTCGGTGACAATTTGGAGCGCGTCGGCGTCGTTCAGCTCCTTGCTGCGGAGCTGAATGGTGCCGACGCCGAGCCTCGTCAAGCGCTCGACCCATTTGAGGCTGTCGACGACGGGATAGAAGCGATCAGGATACGGCATGCCAGAACGGGGTCCCAACGACAGGGGTGGAGGGGGAGGCGAAGTCGCGGGCGTTCATCAGCCCGGCTTCGAACGCGGTGCGGCCGGCCTCGATACCGAGGCGGAACGCGTTGGCCATCGCGACGGGATCGGCCGCCTTTGCGATTGCCGTGTTGAGCAGCACGGCGTCATAGCCGAGCTCGAGCGCCTCGGCGGCATGCGAGGGCGCGCCGATGCCGGCGTCGACCACCAGCGTGATGTCGGGCAGGCGCTCGCGCAGGAGTTTTAACGCATCGCGGTTGATGATGCCCTTGGCGCTGCCGATCGGCGCGGCCCACGGCATCACCACCTTGCAGCCGGCATCGACCAGGCGGTTCGCGACCGAGAGGTCCTCGGTGCAATAGGGGAACACCTCAAAGCCGTCCTTGATCAGGATGCCGGCGGCTTCGACGAGGCCAACGACGTCGGGCTGCAGCGTGTCGTTGTCGGCGATCACTTCCAGCTTGATCCAGTTCGTGCCGAACAATTCGCGGGCGAGCTTGGCGGTGGTCACGGCCTCGCGCACGCTGCGGCAACCGGCGGTGTTGGGCAGCACGGCGACGTCGAGCTCGCGGATCAGCTTCCAGAACGCGTCCCCGGTCTTGCCGCCGGCGGATTCGCGCCGCAGCGACACGGTGACGATGTTCGAGCCCGAGGCGCGGATGGCGGCCTGCATGATCGCGGGCGAGGGATAGAGCGCGCTGCCGATCAGCAGGCGGGAGGCGAATTGCTTGCCGTAGAAAGTGACCATCAGTGCCTCCGCGTGTTGCGGTCTGCTCCCTCGCCCCGCTCTTGCGGGGAGAGGGTTGGGGTGAGGGGCTCTCTCCGCGTGTACCGATGCCGAGATACCTGTACCCCCTCACCCGGATCGCGAAGGGCGATCCGACCTCTCCCCGCAAGCGGGGAGAGGTGAAGAACGCCGCGCGGCTGGAATGCATTCATCTCCATCACCCTCCCTGCCGCGGCGTGATGATCTCGATCTCGTCGCCGGCCTTGAGATGGGTCTCGGCCCAGCGGCTTTTCGGCACGACGTCGTAGTTCAGCGCGATCGCGAAATGCGTGCCCTCGTAGTCGAGCTCGGAGAGCAGCGCATCGACGCTCGCCGAATTCACCTCGCGCTGCTCGCCGTTGATGATCACGCGCATTGCATCACCTCATTGTCGATCTGGCCGCGCTGGACATAAGCGAGCGTCAGCTCGGCCAGCGCCGGCGCGATCAGGAAGCCGTGGCGGTAGAGGCCGTTGACGCTGATCCTGCCGCCGCGAATGCCGATGCGCGGGAGATTGTCCGGAAAGGCCGGGCGCAGGCCCGAGCCGAATTCGACGATGCGGGCCTCGCCGAACGCCGGATGCACCGCATAGGCCGCGCCGAGCAGCTCCAGCGCCGAGCGGACGCTGACGCCGGTGTCCTCGGCCTCGATCGAGGTCGCGCCCAGCATGAACAGATTGTCCTCGCGCGGGATCACGTAGAGCGGCCAGCGCGGATGGATCAGCCGCACCGGGCGTGCGAGTTGCACCTCGCTGGTCTCGATCAAAATCATCTCGCCCTTGACGCCGCGCAGCTCGGGCTGCTCGTCGCGCGCGCCGAGGCCCCGGCAGTCGATCACGATGCCGTCGAGGTCTGCGGCCGTGACGTCGCTGTCGAACTTGATGGTGCCGCCGGCAGCTTTGATGCGCTCATGCAGCTTCGGCAGCACGCGGCGCGGCTCGACATGGCCCTCGTTCGGGAAGAACAGCGCGTCGCGAAAACGGCCTTCCAGCGAGGGTTCGAGCTCGGCGAGGCCTGAGGCATCGAGCCGGCGGTGCTGCTCGGTCATGCGCGCAAAGCGTTCAAAATCGTTGCGCTCGCGCGGATGGGCGACGACGAGGGAGCCGTTGAAGGGGGTGTCGGGCAGTTCGCGCCGCCAGATGTCGAGCGAGTGCTGGCCGAGCCTGGAGATGATGGGCTCCGCCACCTCCGCCTCGCAATAGGGCGCGAGCATGCCGCCGGCCCAATGGCTGGTGGCATCGGTCATGGTGGCGTCACCGCGCTCGTGTAGGGTCACGGCGTGGCCGGCCTGCGCGAATAAGAGCGCCTGCCAGGCGCCTGCAATGCCTGCGCCGATGATGGATACCGGGGAATCCGGTCGCTTGGTCGTCTGCAACATCCCTGTCCCTTCGCCGGCATGACCCGGATCAGGTTCAAAGGGTCACCGCGGTCCTGGGCGGATTTGCCCATTTAGCGGTATCTCAGCTCCTCCTCGGAGCACCCCTCGGAACGGCTCTAATGTATGCCAGTGACGGCTGGTGTCAACGCGTTAGGTGGGAACTGCAGGCGTGCCCCGGACGCGACGCAGCGCGATCGAGGCGTGAGAGGCTATTGCGGCGCCTGTGCCCGGGCGTTGCGGACGCGCTGGGCGAGCTTCTTATGCGGCGTGGCGCTGAACATCGGCTGCGGATTGCCGTTCGGCTCCAGCCAGGTCTCGTTGCTGGCCTCCTGCACCATCGCCTGCTGATGCTGGTGCTGCTGCTTTGCGACGTAGTAATAGCCGCCTGCGAAATAACGCACAGCTCGCGTGTGGTCGCCATTGGCGGCGTGATAGGCGCCGGCAAGGTACTTCACCGCGTAGGTGAGGTTGGTGTTGGGATCGCGTAGGCCCGCGGCATCGCCGGTGTAGCCGAGCCCGCGGGCGGTCGCGAGCTTGATCTGCATCAGGCCGATGGTGCCGCCATGGCCGACCAGACCGGGCTGGTAGCGGCTCTCGCGCATGATCACGCGATGCACCAGCGCCTCCGGCACGCCGTTGGCGCGCGCATGCATGGCGACCATCTCGGCATATTCGGCCTGGCCCGCGAATACGGCCTGCGGCGCGATCAGTCCGGCCGCGAGCAGCGCGGCAGCGCGTAAAATTTTCATCGAAATGTTCCTCGGCAGAACTGACCTGCACCCGTGCGCGTTAGGCCGTGGGAACACGGCGATGATGTGGCGAAACGCCGCCATCAGCGAATTTGGCGGTCTCGTCGTTTTTGCGACTTAAACCTGGGTTAAGAGCAACACTGGCGGAGCGCGTTGCGCGACAGCAGGCCTGTCCATTCGCGCGCCTTCGCCCAAAAACTGCAAGTCAGAAACGGGAGGACGTCCATGACCCGAGCAGACATCGACGACATCCCCATGCAGAACCCATGTGCCCAATGCGGCACGCCGATCCCGTTCCCGGATTGGATCGAGCCGGGTGAAGGGCGCGTCTCCTATCTCTGGACCTGCCACGCCTGCAATTATCGCTTCGAGGCGATCGCGATCTTCGATCGGCCCGCGGCCGTCCACTATCCGCGGCTTGCCGCCTAATTTGATGGTTTAAGCCGCCAGCCGCGGCTGCTGCCACACCGGCAGCTGCATCCGCACGATCAGGCCGTGCGGCTCGCGGTCGTGCAGCGACAGCTCGCCGCCATGGGCGAGCGCGATCGCGCGCGCGATCGACAGTCCGAGGCCGAAGCCGGTGGAATCGTCCATGGTGCGCGCGTCGTCGCCGCGCACGAACGGCTCCAGCATCTCCTGCTTGCGCGCTTCCGAAATGCCGGGGCCGTCGTCCTCGACGTCGATGACGAGCTTGCTGCCGGAGACATCGAGACGGATCGTCACCTCGGCGCCGAAGCGCACCGCGTTCTCGACGAGATTGGTGACGCCGCGATGCAGATCGTCGGGACGCGCCGCGGCGGTCGCCGACAGCGGGCCCTCGTAATGGACGACATGGCCCATGTCGCCGAACTGGTCGGCGATGAGCTGCAATGTGCTGGCGATGTCGACCAGCGTTACCGCCTCGATCTTGCGATCGTTGCGCAACAGCGACAGCACGCTTTCCAGCATCGAGCGCATCTGGTCGAGATCGATCAGCATCCGCTTGCGGTTGCCCTCGTCCTCGATGAACTCGGCGCGCAGACGCAGCCGCGTGATCGGCGTGCGCAAATCGTGGCTGATCGCCGCCAGCATCCTGGTGCGATCCGACATCAGCCGCGCAATCCGCTCATGCATGCGGTTGAGCGCGCGCGCCACTGAGCGGATCTCCTCTGGACCGCGCTCGGGCAGCGGCTCTGCCCCACCGTCCAGGCTGAAATTCTCTGCGGCCTTGGCGAAGGAGGAGAGCGGCGCGGTCAGCGCGCGCGCCGCCCACAGGCCGAGCACGGTGACGCAGATGAAGGCGGTCATCAGCGTCATCAGCCAGGGCGCGCCCCAGAACCAGGGCCGCGGCCCGCCTTCGACATGGCCGGCGATGACCGTGCCGTCAGGCAATTCGACGCCGAAGCGATGCGCGCTGCCGTCGGTGGCCAGCTGTACCGCCTTGTAGCCGCGCCCGAGATGACGGCGTATCCCGCGCAGGTGCTGATTGTCGCTCTCCTCGACGCTTGCGGTGCCGGGCGCGAGCATCTCGATGCCGAGCTTGGGAAAGGCGCGGGCGAGATCGGCGATGAGGCGCGGCCGCTCGCCGGCGTCGGCCGAGCCGAGCAGCAGCGCGGCATCGGTCAATTGATGGGCGCCGTCCGGCGGCGTGTCCGGACGATCCGGCCGGCTGATCAGGAAGGCGGTGGTGACGACGAGATGGAGCGCGACGGTCGAAGCCAGCACCAGCGCGGCGATCTGCCCGCCGATACCCTTGAGGTGGAAGAACCCGAACGGCTTCATCGTCGGCGTGCCCCTAGCTGCTCAGGGGCGCCGCGACCGCTTCGTTGCTCGCTGCTTCAGCTCTCGGCACTTCAGTTCTGGGCGTGAACAGATAGCCGCCGGAACGCACGGTCTTGATGATGGTGGGATCGGCCGGATTGGGCTCGATCTTGCGACGGATCCGGCTGACCAGTACGTCGATGGAGCGCTCGAACGAGCCGGTGTTGCGCCCCTGCGTGAGGTCGAGCAGGCTGTCGCGCGAGAGCACGCGGCCGGGCCGTTCACAGAACGTCCGGAGCAGATCGAACTCGGCGCTGGTCACCGCCACGCGCGCGCCTTCGGGATTGCGCAGTTCGCGCAGCCGCAGATCGATGCGCCAGCCCTCGAAGGCGAGCGTGCTCGCGCCCTCGATCGAGCTCGCCGCTTGCGCGGCGGCCTGGCGGCGCAGCACCGCGTTGATGCGGGCGAGCAGCTCGCGCGGGTTGAACGGTTTCGGCAGATAGTCGTCCGCGCCCATCTCGAGGCCGACGATGCGGTCGACGTCCTCGCCGCGCGCGGTCAGCATGATGATCGGCGTCTGCGCCTCCGAGCGTACCTTGCGGCACAGGCTCAGGCCGTCCTCGCCGGGCAGCATGACGTCGAGAATGATGAGGTCCACGCGGTGATCGGCCATGGCGCGCGACATCTCGCGGCCATCGCTCACGGCGGTGACGTTGCAGGCGTTGTTGCGCAGGTACTTCGCAATCAACGTCCGGGTTTCGCGGTCGTCCTCGACGACCAGGATGTTGGGATTGGGAATGGCCATGCGCTTTGTTTGTCCAAGATTCGGGCCAAAAGGCGAAGATTTTTGTTTCAGATTGTTTCCGCTGTCTTGTCCGCAACATGGGGACACGCCCGAGTGGTGGAGCGGCAAGGTCTCGTTAAGGCCGTTAACCATACCGTGGCGCAGTAGCGTACGAAACCCCGCAAAAACCACGGTGCGATCATGACCTCGATTTTGGCGGCCTCCGCCGGTAATTACCAGTCGCCGCTACAGCGGCTGCAGCAGGAATTGCAGTCGGAAGTCTCCGCCGGCACGATCTCGTCGTCGGACCAGTCGGCGCTCTCGACCGCGCTGACCGACATCGACACGGCAATCCAGCAGAGCCGGTCGAGCGACCAGTCGAGCGGCACGCGTTCCTCCAAGGACGACATGAAGTCGAAGATCGACGACCTCATTTCCAACGAGGTGTCGAACGGGACGCTGACCTCGGACCAGGCCGACGAGCTCAAGGGCGTGTTTCAGTCCGCCTTTGCGAATGGTCCGGGCGGCGCGGGCGGTCCCGGTGGTGCAGGCGGACCTCCGCCCGGTCCGCCGCCGAACGACAGCTCTTCGGATTCTTCGACGTCGACGGATTCGACCAGCAGCTCGTCGACGGACTCCACCACGACGGAGATTCTTCAGCAGTTTCTCCAGGTGCTGCAGCAGTCGCAATCCTCGAGCTCGTCGTACGGCGCCAACGGCAGCTCATCGAGCAGTTCGGACTTCTCCGCACTTCTGATCGACTACAAGAGCTGAGTTTCAAGAGCTGGCCTGGCGACGCAGGTCGGCGCGTTCCCCGCCACGCTCGTGCATCACCCAGAGCGCACGGTCGTTGGCGGGGAACTGTGCATCCGGAACGTTTCCGCGCGCAGGAACCTTCGTCGCAATGCAGCGCCGTTGTTGCGCAGCGAAATTGCCGCGACACAGGAACTGTGGCTGTCCAGCGCGGTTCTCCCCGCACGAGTTTTCTGCTGAAGGAGAGGACAACAATGTTGATGAAATCGATCGCCGCCGGCCTTGCCGGCACGGCACTTCTTGCGACCGTTGCGTTCGCGCAAGGGCCGACCACCACGACCGACAAGGCCGCGCCTGCGGCCACCGCGACGACCACCACCACGACTGCGTCGGGTGAATGGCGTGCCTCGAAGATGTCGGGCCTGAAGGTCTATAATGACGCCAACGAGAACATCGGCTCGATCAACGATCTGCTGATGGACAAGAGCGGCGCCATCAAGATCGCCGTCATCGGCGTCGGCGGCTTCCTCGGCATGGGCGAACATCTCGTCGCCGTCCCTTATGAGAAGTTGAAATTCGTCAACGAGGCCGTCGCCTATACCGGCACCAGTGGCGCGGGCGGACCTGGCACCATGAGCAAGTCGACCACGACCACGGGCGCTGCGACCGGCACCGAGAAGACCGCAACGACCTCGTCGGGTTCGAAGTGGTATCCGGACCATGTCGTGTTCAATGCGAGCAAGGACGAGCTGAAGAACATGCCCGAGTTCAAGTACTCGGAGTAATGCGGATCGCGTGATGGCCTGAACAAAGCGCGCCCGGTTTTCACCGGGCGCGCGGTCGTGTCTCTTCTTTCACCTCGCCCCGCTTGCGGGGAGAGGTCGATCGCGATGCGATCGGGTGAGGGGGACTCTCCGCGGGGACGCTGCCAGCGTTTTGTCCGCCAACTCTCTCCACCCCCGCGGAGAGTCCCCCTCACCCCAACCCTCTCCCCGCAAGCGGGGAGAGGGGGAAGATTTTCACTTCACCAGCGGGCAGCCGCCCTTGTCGAGCGGACGGAACGCCTCGTCGCCGGGCACGGTGGCGATCAGCTTGTAAAGGTCCCACTCGCCCTTGGACTCCTCGGGCTTCTTGACCTCGAACAGATACATGTCGTGGACCATGCGGCCGTCGATGCGGATCTTGCCGTTCTTGGCGAAGAAGTCGTTGATCGGCGTCTTGCGCATCTGCTCCATCACCTTCGGCGCCTCGTCGGTCTTGATGGCCTCGATCGCCTTCAGATAGTGCATGGTCGCCGAATAGAGACCTGCCTGGATCATGGTCGGCATGTGCCCGACCTTGTCGTTGAAGCGCTTCGAGAAGGCGCGCGTCTCCTCGTTCATGTCCCAGTAGAAGGCGTCGGTGACGATCAGGCCCTGCGTCGCCTTGATCCCGAGCGAATGCGTGTCGGTGATCTCCTGCAGCAGCGCGATCATCTTCTGGCCACCTTGCGTCAGGCCGAACTCGGACGCCTGCTTCAGCGCGTTGGTGGTGTCGCCGCCGGCGTTCGCCAGCGCGACCACCTTGGCCTTGGAGGCCTGGGCTTGCAGCAGGAAGGAGGAGAAGTCCGACGAATTGAGCGGATGGCGGACCTCGCCGAGCACCTTGCCGCCGCTCTCCTTGACGACGTTGGCGGCGTCGCGCTGCAGCGCCATGCCGAAAGCGTAGTCGGCGGTGACGAAGAACCAGGTGTCCTCGCCGCGCTTCACCATTGCCTTGCCGGCGACGTTCGACAGCGCATAGGTGTCGTAAGTCCAGTGCACCGTGTTGGGTGAGCATTGCGGGCCGGTGATGTCGGACGAGCCGCCGCCGGAATTGATGTTGATCTTGTTCTTCTCGCGCGTCAGCGCCGAGATCGGCAACGCCACCGAGGAGGTCGGCACGTCGAGGATCGCGTCCACCTTGTCGTTGTCGTACCAGTTGCGGGCGATGTTGACGCCGACGTCGGGCTTGTTCTGGTGATCGGCGGAAACGATCTCGATCGGCACCCCCGCGACCTTGCCGCCGTAATCGGCGACGGCCATCTCGACAGCGGCGAGTGAGCCCTTGCCGGTGGCGTCGGCATAGAGGCTCGACATGTCCGTGAGCACGCCGAGTTTGACGACATTGTCGGAAATCTGCGCCTGCGCCGCGCCTGACGTGGCGGCGAGCGCAAGGCCGGCAACCGCGGCGATGAGTTTTTGCATGGTTGTTCCCTCAGCGTTGTTGTTTGGGTTTTGTTGTGGGGGCTGTTCTAGCGACAAACGGTCGCAGCCGTAAAGGCGAAGGGGCGCAAGGAGGGTTGAGAATAAGTAGGGTCCCGGTCATTCCGGGGCGCGCCCTCTTGGGCGCGAACTACGATGCGCAATTGCGCATCTGAGAATCCATTCATCCACCGTCGCTGTGGCCCGATGGATTCCGGGCTCGCGCTGCGTGCGCCCCGGAATGACGGTGGGGCCGTTCAACCGTTGCCGCCCTTGAGCCGTTCGTTGCGCCGGCGCAGGCCTTCCAGGGTGGCGAGGAGGATGACCGAGACTGTGGTCAGGATCACCGCCGCGGCCGTGATGGTCGGGCTGATGTTCTCGCGGATGCCGCTGAACATCTCGCGCGGCAGGGTGCGCTGCTCGGGGCCGGCCATGAACAGCACAATCACCACTTCATCAAAACTGGTCGCGAAGGCGAACAGTGCGCCCGACGCGAGCCCCGGCAGGATCAGCGGCAGGATCACGCGGCGGAATGTCTCGATCGGTGAAGCGCCGAGCGAGGCGGCGGCGCGCGCGAGGTTGGTGTCGAAACTTTGCAGCGTCGCGCCGACCGTGATCACCACAAAGGGCGTCGCCAGCGCAGTGTGGGCCAAGATCAGGCCGAGATAGCTGCCGGTCAGGCCGATCGGCGCGAAGAAGAAGTACAGGCCGACCGCGGTGATGACGCCGGGCACGACGACCGGTGACAGCACGAAGGCCAGCACCAGCGGCTTGAATTGGCTCTTCCACTGCGCCAGCCCCAGCGCGGCAAGCGTGCCGAGCACCATCGACAGCAGCGTCGAGGCGATGCCGATGATCATGCTGTTCTTCAGCGAATTCATCCAGCGCGGCGAATTGATGAAGTCGTCGTACCAGCGCAAGGAGAGGCCCGGCAGCGGATAGGTGAGGTACGAGCCCGAGCTGAACGACAGCGGCATGATCGCCAGGATCGGCGCAATCAGGAAGATGAACACCAGCGTGGAGACGACGATGGTCGCGGTCCACGCAATGCGCTGGCTGGGCGTGCGGAGGGACGGATTGTCGCTCAATTCTTCATCCCTCCCGTGACCTGCTGGCCCTGCACCAGCTTGCCGTAGACGGGGGCGAGCAGAAGAGTGGCGAGCAGCAGCACCGCACCCAGCGCCGAGGCAAGGCCCCAGTTCGCGGTCTCGGTGGTGTAGAGCGCGATGAAGTAGCTGATCATCTGGTCGGCGGCGCCGCCGACGAGCGCCGGCGTGATGTAGTAGCCGAGCGCCAGGATGAAGACGAGCAGGCTTCCCGCGCCGATGCCGGGCAGGGTCTGCGGCAGATAGATCCTTAAGAAAGCGGTGAGGGGCGGCGCACCGAGCGAGGCGGCAGCACGCATGTAAGCCGGCGAGATCGCCTTCATGCTGCTGTAGAGCGGCAGGATCATGAACGGCAGCAGCACGTGGGTCATCGCCACGCAGACACCGAAGCGGTTGTAGATCAGGCGCAGCGGCTCGTCGATAATGCCGAGCCAGTGCAGGCTGTCGTTGACGACGCCCTTGCTCTGCAGCAGCACGATCCAGGCGCAGGTGCGGACCAGCAGCGACGTCCAGAACGGCAGCAGCACGAAGATCATCAAGAGGTTCGACTGACCCGGCGGCAGTGACGCCAGCAGGTAGGCGACCGGGAAGCCGAGGATCAGGCAGAGTGCGGTGACACCGAGGCTGATGAGGAAGGTGCGGGCGAAGATGTCGCGGTAGATGGCCTGATCCGCCGACGCCGCGACGATCGCGCCGTCCGCGTTGCGCGTCAGGTCGAGTGCTGCCAGAAGGTAGAAACCGGTCACCGGGCCGCTGGCGTCCTTGATGGTCGTCCATGTCGAGCGGTCGCGCCATGCCGGATTGATCTTGCTCAGCGTCTCCTTGGCCGTGCCGGGCTCCGGCACCGCCTTCAGATTGCGTGCGGTGCTGGTCAGGATCGTGCGAAAGCCGTTCAGGGCATAATTGAGCCGCTTGGCCGCGATGGCGATGGTGCCGGCGGCGCGCGCTGCCTGGATGTCGCTTGCCAGTGCTGCGTAGGCCTTCTCGTCCGGCAAATCCTTGCCGTCCCAGTCGGCGAGAGCTGCGACGGTTTGCGGCAGAACCTGACGCACCTCGCTGTCATCGACCGCGCGCCAGAGCATGCCGGCGATGGGGCCGGCGAAGGTGAAGAGCAGAAACAGCAGCAGCGGCACAACCAGCGCCAGCGCCCTGAGCTGGCGCGCGCGCTCCGCCTGCTTCAGGCGGCGCTTGAGCGGCACCTGGGTCTCCGCATCCGTGCCGGTCAGGGACGCTGCCGTCATGGGGCGAGCCTTGCGGGGCGCGCTACTTCGCGGCCCATTTGTTGAAGCGCTCGGTCAGGCGGTCGATGTTCTCGAGCCAGAAGGCGACGTTGATCTCGACCGCGTTCTTGATGTTGTCGGGCGCTGTCGGCAGGTCCTTCAGAACGGCGGGTTGGAGCTTGCCGGCTGCATCCTTGTTCGAGGTGCCGTAGGCGATGTTCTCCGACAGTTTTGACTGGTTCTCCGCCTTGCCTGCGAAGTCGAGGAACTTGTAGGCGGCGTCCTTGTTCGGGCTGCCCTTCAGGATGACCCAGCTGTCGAGGGTGAAGAGCGCGCCGTCCCACACCATGCCAAAGTTCTTCTTGTCGTTTTTGTTCGCGGTGTCGATGCGGCCATTGTAGACCGAGGTCATCGCGACTTCGCCGGACGCGAGCAGTTGCGGCGGCTGGGCGCCGGCCTTCCACCAGACGATGTCGCCCTTGATGGTGTCGAGCTTCCTAAACGCGCGCTCGACGCCCTCGTCGGTCGCGAGCACCTTGTAGACGTCCTTCGGCGCGACGCCGTCGGCCATCAGTGCAATCTCCAGCGTGGTCTTCGGGCCCTGGCGCAGGGCGCGCTTGCCCGGAATCTTCTTGGTGTCGAAGAAGTCGGCCCAGCCGTTGGGCGCCTCCTTCAGCTTGTCCTTGTCGTAGCCGAGCACGAAATCGTAGAGGATGGCGCCGACGCCGCAGGAATTGACCGACGGCTGAATGTAGGCGGCCTCGCCCCCGATCTTGGAATAGTCCAGCTTCTCGAACAGGCCTTCCTCGCAACCGACCGCGAGCTCGTCGCTTTCGACCTGGACCACGTCCCAGGTGGCAGCGCCACCCTGGACCTTGGCGCGCAGCACGCCGACGCCGCCGTCCCAGGACTCGTCGTTCATGGCAACGCCAGATGCCTTCTTGAACGGCTCGAAATAGACCTTCTTCTGCGCGTCCTGATACGCGCCGCCCCACGACACAACGGTGAGGTCACGCGCCTGCGCGACCGTCGCCAGCGCAGCGCTGGCACTGAACGCTGCGGCGAAACCCAGAGCAATCTTGCCAATCTTGCGCTTCAGCATGGTCCTTGGTCCTTCTTCATGTGCGTTGCGTTGAGTTCGATTGATGCAGGTTCGCTTGGAATCAGACGGGATCGAGGGCGAGGCAGTCCTCGGGGCGGAAGGTGATGAAGATGTTTTCGCCGTGCGCCAGGCTGTCATGCACGCCCGGCTGAAGCTTGACCATGAACTCGGCGTTGCCGGCGACATCGAGCACGGCCAGCGCGTGGTCGCCGAGATAGATGGTGTTTTGTACCTTGGCCGGCAGCCGGTTCGGTCCGTCGCTGGAGCCATCCGCGACAATGGCGATCCGCTCCGGCCGTACCGACAGGGAGGTCGATGCGCCCGCGCCTGAGACGTTGACCGCGCGTGCGGTCACGGCACCGCCACCCGCCAGCGCGACGCGGCAATAGTCCTTCTCGACGGTCTCGACGGTGCCGGCGAGCACATTGTTCTCGCCGATGAAGTGGGCGACAAAACTGTTCACCGGACGCTCATACAGCGCGTCGGGCCGGTCGATCTGCTGCACGATGCCGTCGTTGAACACGGCGATGCGGTCCGACATGGTGAGCGCTTCGCTCTGGTCATGGGTGACGTAGACGACGGTGATGCCCATCGTCTCGTGCAGTTGCTTGATCTCGAGTTGCATCTGCTCGCGCAGGCGCTTGTCCAGGGCGCCGAGCGGCTCGTCCATCAGCACGAGCTGCGGATTGAACACCAGCGCGCGGGCCAGCGCCACGCGCTGCTGCTGACCGCCGGACAGCTGCCCGGGCCGCCGCTGCGCCATTGTTTCCATCTTGATCATGCGCAACGCCGCGTTGACGCGGTCCTGCGCTTCGGCCCTGCCGGTTTTGCGAACGGAGAGCGGGAAGGCGATATTCTCCGCGATCGTCAGGTGCGGAAACAGGGCATAGTTCTGGAACACCATGCCGATGTCGCGCTTATGGGGCGGCACGTTCTTGATCGGCCGGTCCGCGAGGTAGATCTCGCCCTGTGTCGGAACCTCGAAGCCGGCCAGCATCATCAGCGTGGTCGTCTTGCCCGAGCCCGACGGGCCGAGCAGGGTGAGGAACTCGCCCTTCCTGATGTCGAGATCGAGGTTCTTCACCACGAGGTGCTCGCCATCATAGGTCTTCTGGATGCCGGAAAACCTTACCAGTGCCGGCGCAGGCGTGACCATGCCGGCTTCCATCTCGTCCTCGCGCATCAGCTACGTTGCTGCCAGCACCTCGTTCGAGGTTGCGTGAAACAGCTTAGCATCCTGCGACGAGAATGCCAGCGGCGCAAGCGACGAGAGCGCGCGGGGGCAGCGTGCGAAGGCGCGCTACATCCCCGACAGCTTGGTCACGGACACGTTGAGCGAGCCGCCGGCTTCCGCGACGACGCGCAGCGTCTTGGAATCGAAGGCGATGTCGGCGAGCGTCAGGCTGTCGATCCTGGCGTCGACCTTGAGGCCGTCCTCGCTTTTCTGGTAGTCGGCGATCGCGGCTGCGATCTTCTCGCGGGCGTTGGCGGCGATCGGCTTGAGGTCGAGTGTCGCTTTTTGCACCAGCGCCTGCTGCATTTGCGGCACCACCGCGCGGGCCGCGGCGCCGAGCAGGCCGAAGGCTGCCTCGGACTCGACCGCGAGCTGGATGTCGGCGAGCCGCAGCGTCTGCTGTGCCTGGTCGAGCATCGGCCGGCCCCAGATGTGCACGGTCGCCTCGGCGCCGAGTCCGAGCCAGCTCTTCTTTTCCTTCGCCCGCACCAGCAGCGAGATCAGTAGCCGCTCGCCCGACGGGACCACGTTGACGCTCTTCACGGTGACGTCGACCGGGCCGGAGCCGTCCTCGGGATAGGTGTGGCCGACCATCTGCGCGGCGATCAGCTTGTTGATCTCGGTGAAGGGCACGTCGATGGGAACGCCGATGTTCACACCGGTGCCGGTCGGCGGCACGATCGAGATTTTTTCGGGGAACGGGCAGTCGGGCTTCGACGGTGTCGAGGTCACGCGCGTCTCGAGCTCGAGGCCGAGCAGCAGCGTCACGTTCTGCGCATCGACGCGCGGCTGCGCCGCGATGGCGCGGGTCGGCTTCATCTCGAGCCAGAGCGGCGGCAGCGAGCCCGCGCCCTGCAGCGGGATCGAGCGGCAGGCTTTTGCCCATTGCAGCTTGGCATTCTCCCGCAGCGACGGATCGTTGCGGATGCGCTCGGAGACGACGTTGATCTGCTCGCCGACGTTCTTGTCGATCAGCGGCTTCACCTGGGCCGGCACGTTGACCTTGGCGCCAGCGACCGCGAGGTTGGTGTCGCCGAGATTGACCTGGGCGCCGAGATTGGGCTCGAGATGCCAGTTGGCCGCGAGCTTCGGCCGCGAGGTGACGATGACGTTGCCCTTGATCTCGGCGCTGGCGTTCAGATTCTTGATGTTGACCGCGCCGATGCGCTTCGCGGCGTCACCGCCGAGCACGCTGCCGAGCGCATCGCCGAGCGCGCCGGTGGCTTTCGACGACAGCGAGCCCGTCACGTTCAGCTTGCCGCTGAGCGGCGTCGAGATCGTCAGCACGTCCTTGTCGCCGGCAGCCGCCATCGGCCCGCGCGAGGCGGTCCAGCCGATGTCGGCGTTCTCCAGGATCTGCGAGATCGGGTTGTCGGCCTTGCCGGCGAAATTGCGCGGCGCGGCCTTCTCGGCCTGCTCGCGGATCGCCGAGATCGCGATGGCGACCGGCGCCACCACGATCGAGCTCTTCGCGACCGGCGGCAGCGGCGGCAATTGCGCGACCGGCGGGGCGGAGTTCGTCGTGCGCGGCGAGAGCCAGTCCATCGCCTTCAGGCTGACGACAAACGACACCGCGAGCACCGCCACGGCGATCAGGACAGTCTTTACGTTCAACGCTAGTCGCATCAATCCCCCAAGCCGCCCCGGCAGGGGTTTTACAGGGCGGGCGAGGAGGGCGCTAGAGCGCACCCGTGGGGTGAAATTGGGGCGAATGTGTTAACGGGGGCGACCGCGCCATTGCCGCGCATGCGGGCCTAGCGGCTAGCCGCGCCGGGGACGACGGACCGCTCTCACATTGCCGCGAGGACCGCCGCCGCAGTAGAAGCGGTCGCCGCCATCGGACTCCAGGCCCGAGACCATGGTCCCCGTGGGCAGATCGAGCTGCTCCAGCACCTTGCCCGTATCAGGATCGACCCGCCTGATATCGCTGTCCTCGCCCTCCCAGGTGCCGTGCCAGAGCTCGCCGTCAACCCAGGTCACGCCGGTGACGAAGCGCTTGCTTTCGATGGTGCGGAGCACCGCGCCGGTCTCCGGATCGATCTGGTGGATCTTGCGCTCGCGATATTGCCCGACCCAGAGCGAACCTTCGGCCCAGGCAAGCCCGGAATCGCCACCGCCGCCGGGCGCGGGGATGGTGCTGAGTATCTTGCCCGTGGCCGCGTCGATCTTCTGGATGCGGTCCTCGGCGATCTGGAACAGGTGCCGGCCGTCGAACGCCGTCCCCGCATGCGCGGCAACGTCGATGGAGCGCGCAATCTTGCCGCTATCCGGATCGACCGCATTCAGCTTGTCGCCGGATGCGAACCAGACATGGGTGCCGTCATAGGTGACACCATGGACGGCTTCGACGCCCGCATACGGTCCGTACTCCCTGACGATCTCGGCGGCTGAACGTTTCATGTGCTCGGTTCCTGTGATGTCGCCCATCCTACGTCTTCAAGAGAGGTCCGGGGAGTAACAAGCCTGTCGGGAAACCCGGGACGGGCGGCGTCATCCAGCGCCGCGCGCGGCCGTGTCCGAAGGATTGCACCTTGTTCGCTCGCGCCAGCTCGTCGAGCGCCCGTTGCACCGTGCGCGGGCTGGTGCCGAGCGCCAGCGCGAGCGCCGAGCTCGACCACGGTTCGCCGTCGGTGAGAAAGGCGAGCACGGCGGCGTGCTTCTCCTCGACGGGCCGCGCCAGCACGAGAACGTCGCGCGTCTTGCGCGGCGCCAGCACAAATCCCTGCTTCGTCGCGCTGACATCGGCCAGCGGCTTGAGCTGGGTGCGGAGCCGTCCGATCTCGACGCGCAACCGCGCGCGATGGGACTCGTCGACATGCCTGGCCTGGAACGCGCCTGATATCAGCACCTCGCGTGAGACATCCGCGGGCCACGCCTGCGCCAGCAGACGGGCGAGCGCAAACAGCACCGGCCGCGTTCCCAGCGACACGGCAATGGCTTGCCTGCGCACGACATGATGGAAGGTGTCCACGACGAGCGCCTTCGACGTCGCCAGTCGTTCGACCTCGCCGAGCAATAGCGGATGCTCGCTGCCGCGCGCGATCAGGCGTGCTGCCGGCGTATTGAGGATCAGGTTCGCGCTGTCGACCTCGGCCATGAGCGCGGGGATTTTGGCCTGCCGCGCCGCGTGAACCGCGCGGTCGAGCGCCGCGCGCGCATCCTGCGTCCTGAGCCGCCGGATCGCGATTCCGGCGACCACGAGCTCGCGAACGACCAGCGATGCAGGCGGGAGCGGCGAGGGGCTGAGCGCGGCCAGCGTCTGTTCGGCGTCGTCGATGCGCCCGACGAGGAGCAGACGGCGCGCCTCGATGTGGCCGGCATGGGCGGCATTGGCGAGATCGCCGTGGCCTGCGAGCGTCGCGCGCGCGGCGGCGAGCGTCTTCACCGGCCAGCTCAGATCGCGCGAGACCAGCGCGATCTCGGCCTCGGCCACCACGCATCTTGCGCGCGCCACGGCCTCGCGCGGACCGAAGGCGCGTGCGGCGCTGCGCAGCAACGTCTTCGCTTTCGCGAGATCGCCGAGCTGCGCCATCGCGATGCCGCGCAGCGCCAGCGACGGCGCATCGTTGCGCAGCGCAACGCGGTTCAGCGCGCCGAGCGGATCGCCGGCCTCCAACGCGCGCGCGGCGGCCGTGATCAGCGACTCCATGAATATCCCGCCACACTTGTTACTCCCACCGCGCAACCGCTTGGTGCCAGAAATCGTTGACGGCCGACACGATGCGGCAAGGGGCGAGCGGTTCCGCGCGACGCGGAGCGATCGCCCAAACAGGTCAAGGAAGAGGTTTGGAGAGCCATCATGACATCAGTTGAAAAAGCAGGAACCAACGCCGCCATGCAGACACCGCCGGTGGTGTCGCCGCAGGACTGGGAGGCAGCCCGTCAGCAACTCCTCGTGAAGGAAAAGGCGCATACCCGTGCCCGCGACGCCCTCGCCGCCGAGCGCCGGCGCATGCCGTGGATGGAGGTCACCAAAACCTATGCGTTCGAGGGGCCCGGCGGCAAGGTCAGTCTGATTGATCTGTTTCAGGGACGGAAGCAGCTGATCGTCTACCGCGCCTTCTTCGAGCCGGGCGTGTTCGGCTGGCCCGACCATGCCTGCCGCGGCTGCTCGATGGTGGCCGACCAGGTCGCCCATGTCTCGCATCTGAACGCCCGCGACACCACGCTGGTGTTCGCCTCGCGCGCCCCGCAAGCCGACATTATCAGGCTGAAGAAGCGGATGGGCTGGACCATGCCCTGGGTTACCGTCACCGACAGCTTTGACAAGGACTTCGGCGTCGACGAATGGCACGGCACCAACGTGTTCTACCGCGATGGGACGCGCATTTTCCGCACCTATTTCGTCAAGAGCCGCGGTGACGAGCAGATGGGCGGCACCTGGAACTATCTCGACATCACCCCGCTCGGGCGGCAGGAGGTTTGGGAAGACTCGCCGAAGGGCTATCCGCAGACGCCGACCTACAAATGGTGGAACTGGCACGACAGCTACGCCGAGGGCGCCGCGCCCGACAAGAAATGGGTCGAGATTTCCGATGCCGGCGAGAAGGCGTTTCGCCAGGAGGCTGCGGAAGGACGTGACTAGTCCCGTCAGCGCAACGGCGGGCGCCGGCCGCGATGGCGTGCTGGCCGCGCGCCACCTCGCCAGATGGCTGGCCCTGGCGGCCACGCCGACCTTCGCGATCATGGCCGTGCTGACGGCCATGATCGGCGGCGGCCCGGCAGACATGCTGTGCGCCGCCGGGCACGGCTCCGTGCTCGGCGGGATGGTGCCGATGTATCTCCTGATGAGCGCGTTTCATTCGGCGGCGTGGCTGCGGCTGATTTCGGAGCGGCGGCGCGGGGGCGGGTAAGTGAATGGCGGCCGATGCGGCCCCGGCATCACCGGGGCCGTGTCGCGCCGCCTTCGTCGAAAAACAAGGTCATCAGGACCTCATCGTAATATCGGCCGCCCCATTTCAGCGCCTTCACGCCGCGGCCGTATTCGACGAAACCCGCCGCAGTGTAGAGGCGCAAGGCGGCCTCGTTCTCGCTGACGACGACGAGCTGGAGCTGCTCGACCCGCTTTGCGGCGTGCGCTGCGACTGCGTCGACGAGCAGCCTTCCCGTGCCGGATTTGCGCGCGTGCGGCCGCACATACATGCCCCAGAGAACCGCCTTGTGCGCGGTTTTCGCACCGTCCTCCCGGCGGAAGCCGGCGGTCCCCACCAGCTCGCCCGCGATGAACGCGCCGAACACGTCCGATGCCGTGAGGCGCTCCTCGAACCAGGCAAGGGACTTTTCCTGCTCGCGTTCGAGCGTGCTGGTGAAAGCTTCGGGATGGGTGGCGAGTGCTTCCAGTCTGATTGCTCGGTAGAGAGCTGCGTCGGCGGGGGTGAGCAACCTGATCATGGCGATGCCAGGTGCGTCAGCGGCAGCGGCGCGCCCGTCTTGAGCGTCTGGAGTGCGATGCTGCTGCGGACCTCCCGCACGATGGACAGATTGAGCAGCTTGTCGACGAGGAAACGCTGGTAATCCTCCAGCTCGGGAACGACGATCTCGAGGAGGTAGTCGGCTTCTCCGGAAATAAGGTGACAGGCAACGACCTCGGGCATGGCCACGACCGTCCTCTCGAAGCTCAGAGCCTGATCGTTGGCATGGCCGTTGATCTTGACGCCGAGGAAGGCCGAGAAGCCGAGCCCGAGGCGGCCCCGCCGCAGGGAGGCGCGGTAGCCGTCGATATAGCCGTCCCGCTCGAGCCGCCGCACCCGCCGCAGGCAGGGCGACGGCGACAATCCGACCTTGTCGGCCAGTTCGATATTGCTCAGTCGTGCATTGTTCTGGAGTTCGGTGACGATGCGCCGGTCGATCGCATCCAGCTCGCATTTTGGCATGAACCGCATCCTGTTGGATCGAGAAGGGCACAATGTTGCGCCCGAGCCCTCGAGACTAGCCCAGTTCGCAAGGACATGCCTCGGCTTTCCGTGGGAGGGATTGCGCCGAACTTGCTGCTGATGGAGTGAGCCATGATCCAGAGCCCGACTGTTGCGCCTCTGCTGGAGGCCGTCGAACGCTACTTCACGCTGATGTACGACAACGATGTTTCGCAGTTCGATCGGGTGTTCGCGCCGACCGCGCAGCTCCACGGGTTTCGCGACGCCGAGCTGCGGATTCTGCCGGTTCGTGACTACAGGGCGATGCTGGCGTCGGCTCCGTCGCCGCAATCGAAGAATGCTCCGCGCCTTCAGGAGATATTGCTGATCGATCTGACGTCGCGGCGCAGGCCCTGGTGAAGGTTCGCGTTCGGATCGATGTGCTCCAGTACGTCGACTATCTGGCGTACCATTGCATCAGCGGCACTTGGCTGATCACGGCGAAATCGTTTTACGTCGAACGACGGTATGAGCCAGCGGTCACGTAGTGCTACCGCAAACCTACTGCCCGCCCGCCGCCTGCAAATGGACAATCACCTTCGCCGCGTCCTCCGCTGAGATGCCGCCATAGGGCTGCATCTTGTTGCCGGAGACGACCTCGTCCGGCTTGACCATGAAACGGGTGAGCTTGTCCTGGTCCCAGACGAAGCCGGCGTCTTTCATCGAGGGGGAATAGTTGTAGTTCGGCAGCGAGCCGGCCTTGCGGCCGACGATCCTGTTGAGGTTGGGGCCGAGGCGATTGTCGCCTTCCTTCACGGAGTGGCAGGTGCGGCAGGAATTGTTGAAGGCCTGCTGGGCTGCGTCGTTGTTCGCCGGTTGTTGCGCGAGCGAGGTGGGGACTGCAAGCAGCGTCAATGCTCCGGCGCAGGCGACGCAGCGCAGCCAATTACCTCGCGACGTTTGCAGGCGTGATTGCATCTGCGCCTCCATCGGGGATCGCGCCGCAACACGCGCGCGTCGGGATGTCGAGGGCAAACGAAAACGGCCCCGGTGGGTTCCGGGGCCGTTTGCGTCACAATGTCCTGTGGCTTAGCGCGTTGCGCTGCCGAGATCGGCGCGCCGCTCGGTCATCGGCAGCACGATCACCTTGGTGCCGACGTTGACGCGGGAATAGAGGTCGGTGACGTCGTCGTTGGTCAGGCGGATGCAGCCGGACGAGACGTGCTTGCCGATCGTGTCGGGCGCGTTGGTACCGTGGATGCGGTAGATGGTGCCGCCCAGATACATGGCGCGGGCGCCGAGCGGGTTGCCGGGGCCGCCGGCCATGTGGCGCGGCAGATAGGGCTGGCGGGCGATCATCTCCGGCGGCGGGGTCCAATCCGGCCACTCGGCCTTCTTGGTCACCGACTGTGTGCCGGACCAGGTGAAGCCGTCGCGGCCGACGCCGATGCCGTAGCGCATCGCCTGGCCGTTACCGAGCACGAGATAGAGATAAGTGTTCGGCGTATCGATGATGATGGTGCCCGGCGCCTCGCGCGTCGCGTAGGAAACCGTCTGGCGGCGGAAGCGTGCCGGCATTTCGACGCTGTCCTGGTCCTCGGACGGCGCGGCCTGAGACGGCGCTGCCTGGTAGGGCTGATAGGGTTGGATCGGCTGCGGCGCGGCCATCGGCGGCAGCGGCTGGAAGAAGGGGAAGAGCTGCACCGGCGCGGCCTTGGCCGGGCCTGCGAACGCGATTGCGGAGATCGCGGCTGCGCCAAAAGCAACGGCGCGCGAGTACGTCTTGAACGTGTCCAGATTGAACATTGGTCGCCCCTGTTTGCGCGGTGTTTCTTGGTCACCCCGGCACCGTTTCGGTGCTCCGTTGCTTAATTCACTAACGGAGAGAAGTTTCGGGACGTTTGCGCGGAAAACCGAAAACGGTTTCATCGCGGCAAGGATTGTTTCATGACAGTTTCGTGGCCGCAGGGGTCCGTTAACGAACAAAACAGTGGGCCGACACTTCTGTGACGTCACACGCCTGAAATATCCTTCGTTGATGGTCCTAACCCGAGAATCATCAACTCTCGGGATTCCCCATGCGGGTATTAATCGCGACTGACGCCTGGCATCCGCAGGTTAACGGTGTGGTGCGGACGCTGACCTCGCTGGCGAACGCGGCCAAGGCCCTCGACGTCGAGATCGACTTCCTGACGCCGGAAGGATTTCGGTCCTGGCCGCTGCCGACCTATCCGGGCCTGCGCATTGCGCTGCCGAACGCCAAGGAGATCGCGCGGCGGATCGAGAAGACGGCGCCGGAAGCGCTGCACATCGCCACCGAAGGTCCGATCGGCTGGGCCGCACGGGCCTATTGCCGCCGCAACGGCCTTGCCTTCACCACCTCCTATACAACGCGTTTTCCGGAATATGTCTCGGTGCGGACCGGCATCCCTGATGCCGTCGGCTACGCGGTGCTGCGCCACTTCCACGACGCCGCCGCGATGACCATGGTGGCGACGCCGTCGCTGCGACAGGAGCTGTCCGAGCGCGGCTTCAAGCGGCTCGGCTTCTGGACGCGCGGCGTCAACACCGAGCTGTTCCATCCCGACAGCCCTGCCAAGCTCGATCTGCCCGGCCCGATCTTCATGACCATGGGCCGCGTGGCCGTGGAGAAGAATCTCGAAGCGTTCCTCTCGCTCGACCTGCCCGGCACCAAGGTCGTGGTCGGCGACGGCCCGCAGAAGGCGGCGCTCGAAAAGAAATATCCGGACGCGGTCTTCCTCGGCGAGAAGAAGGGCGCGGACCTCACCGCGCATCTCGCCGCCGCAGACGTGTTCGTGTTTCCGAGCCTGACCGACACGTTCGGCGTGGTGCAGCTCGAGGCGCTGGCCTGCGGGACGCCGGTTGCGGCGTTTCCGGTGACGGGCCCGAAGGACGTCATCGCCGATCATCCGATCGGCGCGATCGACCATGATCTGCGTACCGCGTGCCTGCGTGCACTCACCATGTCGCGCGAGACCTGCCGCAACTTCGCGCTGGAGCGTTCCTGGGAAAACAGCGCGCGCCAGTTCGTCGGAAACCTGACCTCACTTCAGCCCAGCCGCATCCTGCGTGCCTCGCCGGTCATGGCGCGGCGGCCGGTGCGCGGTTGATCCGCAACGTTCGAACCACAGCGAGAACCTCATCGATGGCTAAGATCATGAACCTTGACGGCACCCAGCAGCTCGACCTTACCCGTGGCACGGTCGAGCAGGCGTATGATCGCTGGGCGCCCGTTTACGATCTCGTGTTCGGCGGTGTGTTCGCCAAGGGCCGCGCGGCCGCGATCGCAGCCACCAACAAGATCGGCGGTCGCGTGCTCGAGGTCGGCGTCGGCACCGGCATCTCGCTGCCGCTCTACGCGCCGCATCTGCGCATCTTCGGCACCGACATTTCGGAAGCGATGCTCGACAAGGCGCGCCAGCGCGTCACCGAGGGCAATCTCAAGAACGTCGAGGGCCTCGCGGTGATGGATGCCGAGAAGCTCGAATTCCCCGACAACTCCTTCGACGTTGTGATGGCGCAGTATGTCGTCACCGCCGTGCCGAACCCGGAGAAGGCGCTCGACGAATTCGCCCGCGTGCTGCGCCCCGGCGGCGAGCTGATCATCCTCACCCGCGTCAGCGCCGATACCGGCATGCGCCGCTTCATCGAGCAGAGGCTCCAGCCGGTGGTGCGTCCGCTCGGCTTCCGCACCGCCGAGTTCGCCTGGTCGCGCTATACGAAGTGGCTGGCCGGCGCGCACGGCATCGAGCTCGCCGAGCGCCGCCTGATTCCGCCGCTCGGCCATTTCTCTCTGGTGCGCTTCCGCAAGGTCGACGTCGCCAAGGCGGCGTGAGCAAGGCTGCGTCGAGCGGCGGTTCGATCCGCCGCTCGCGCGTTCGCGTGCGTCATCGCGCCGCTGCACGTCGTCACATGACAAAATGATGATGTCACACGGCCTACATCGAATCCCTGTAAATCCTGAACCCGAAAGCATTTTGGGGGAGAGCATGATCAAGAATTATCTCGAGCAGCTGCGGATCCAGCGCTGGGACGACCATCGCTACTATCACCACAGCCGCATCAATCAGAGCCTGCACTTCGTCAGCGCGCTGAGCTTTCTCTTCGCCTATGTCTGGCTGTTCGTCGATCCCATGATCTCCGCACTGGTCGGCTGGCTGGTCTCGATGACCTCGCGCCAGGCCGGTCACTTCTTCTTCGAGCCGCACGATTACGACCACATCAATCAGGCGACGCACGAGCACAAGGAAGAGATCAAGGTCGGCTACAACCTTCAGCGCAAGGTCGTGCTGATGGCGATCTGGGCGCTGTCGCCGCTGGTGCTGTTCGTCGATCCGACGCTGTTCGGCCTGTTCACCCCCTGGGCCAGCGCGACCGACTTCATGCGGCAGACGGCCAAGATCTGGCTGGTGATCGGCGGCGGCGGTCTTCTGTTCCGCACCGTGCATCTGTTCTTCATCCGCGACGTCGAGACCGGCCTCGTCTGGATGACCAAGATCCTGACCGACCCCTTCCACGACCTGATGCTCTATCGCAGCGCTCCGCTTGCTTTGATGCGCGGCGAGCTGATGGACCCCGGCCTGCACCTCAACCCCGAGCACACGCTGGGTCTCATCTCCGAGCCCACGCTCGAAGAGCAGCACGCCTGAGCGGGCTGCGCACACCACACACTCCGATGTCTGATGGTTACGTCATGCCCGGCCTCGCGCCGGGCATCCACGTCTTGGGGTCTTCTTCGCCTCTCCCCGCGCGCGGCAGGGCAATCGCATATGGAAGAAAATTCGGAGAACCCGACGGAAAACGAGGCAGATGTTCGCGATCCGATTCCGCTTCGTTCGCCTTCCGATTCCGTCGCGAGCGGTTCTCCAAGGTCATATGCGATTGCCCTGCCGCGCGCGGGGAGAGGCCGACGCGCGTTGCGCGGCGGGTGAGGGGGGCTCTCCGCGGGGACGTTGCTAGCGGGGTGTTCGCCAACTCTCACCGCACGCGCGGAGAGTCCCCCTCACCCCAACCCTCTCCCCGCAAGCGGGGAGAGGGGGAGGATAGGCCGGCGTTCGGGGTGTTTACTGAGCAGAGAGAGCGCGGAAAAGCCTCAGCGCCCAAGACGCTTGGCCAGCATCTCTTTCAAGATCTGCCGCTTGATGTTCTTGTTGGTGAGCACGCCGTCGTGCCACCAGAAGCCGTCGGCCTTCATCTTCTCGGCGGCGCGGACGAAGCGGTCGGCGACTTCGCTGAAGTCGGCGTCGGTGTAGTTCAGGCTGAAGATCAGCCGGCCGGTGCCGACCCAGCTCAGGGACAGTCCTTCGGCGCGCAGGTAATATTGCAGCATCCAGTTGTAGCGGGACGGGGTGGTGTATTTCACCGTCCAGATCGACGAGAAGTTGGCGAACTGCACCGGCAGCCTGGCGTCGGTCATCATCTGGTTGAGCTTCTGGACGCGGCCGTTCCAGGTCGCTTCCAAGCCGTCATAGATGGCGCGGAAGTTCGGGCTGGCGAGCCGGCTCAGGAACTCGTCCATCGCCGTCATGACGTAGGGATGCGAGTTGAAGGTACCGCGGGCAAAGCAGACGTCGGCGGGGCGGTCGTCGCGGAAGCGGCGCATCAGCTCGCGCTTGCCGCAGACCACGCCGACCGGGAGACCGCCAGCGAGGCTCTTGCCATAGGTCACCATGTCGGCCTTGACGCCGAAATATTCCTGGGCGCCGCCGGCGGCGAGACGGAAGCCGACGAACACCTCGTCGAAGATCAGCACGATGCCGCGCTCGGTGCAGACTTCGCGCAGCTTCTTGAGCCATTCGGTGTAGGCGGCGCGATCGAAATTGCCGCCGCGGGAGGAATCGACCAGCGAGGAATCGCCGGGCGCGTTGACGTTCGGATGCAGGCCCTGCAGCGGATTGACCAGCACGCAGGCGATGTCCTTGCGCGTCCGCAGGACGTGCAGCGTCTTCTCGGACATCTCAGAGAGCGTGTAGGTCTCGTGCGCGGCGATCGGGTTGCCGACGCCGGGCTGCACGTCGCCCCACCAGCCGTGATAGGCGCCGGCGAAGCGAACCAGATGCGTGCGCTTGGTGTGGTAGCGAGCAAGGCGCACCGCCTGCATCACGGCTTCGGTGCCGGACATGTGGAACGAGACTTCGTCGAGGCCCGAGATCTGGCAGAGCCGCTGCACGTTCTCGAGGATGACGGGGTGGTAGGGGCCGAGCACGGGACCGAGCGCATGCGCGCGCTTCTCCGAGCCCTCGATGCATTCCTTGTAGAAGTCGTTGCCGAAGATGTTGACGCCGTAGGAGCCCGTGAGGTCGTAGGAGGTGTTGCCGTCGACGTCAGTGACGGTGACACCTCTCGAGGACTCCATGAAGGTCGAGGTGCCCAGATGCTCGCGGACGAGGCGCGCGAACTGGAACGGCACGCGGTAGCTTTCGGTGAAGTTGAGATCGGAGATCGTCTCGGCCGCTTCCTTCGTCATCGCGCGGCCCTTGGGGTAGCGATCGGCGTAGAGAGCTGCGAGACGGAAGAACGCGTCCTTGCGCTGCTTCACCACGTTGTCGGGCGCGCCGTCGCAGCCGAAATACTTGTCGCCCTCGAACTCGTAGAACGGGAGCAGCTTTGCCACCCGGCGCGACATCTTGGAGTGCCCGGCGAGCGACCGGTGCTTGGCGCGGGACAGTTCGACCCGCGCCTTGATCTTCGGGAGGACGGCGGCAGCAGACGCTGCGGCGGCCACGGACATCGAGAGAATCGGGAGTGTCGTTTCCATGACAACAAGCGCTAACCCTGCGAGCTGACAGATTCATGACAGTCAAAGCCCTCATCGCCTCTTTCACCCAGCAGGAAGACCTCAACTTCCTGTTGACCAACCGCATCCCCCGCGCGGCCCTGACCCGCTTCATGGGCTGGTTCTCCAAGATCGAGAACCCGCTGGTGCGGGACTTCTCGATCGCGCTGTGGAAGCTGTTTTCCGACCTCGATTTGTCGGAGGCACGCAAGACCCATTTCAAGAGCCTGCACGATTGTTTCACCCGGGAGCTCAAGCCGGGCCTGCGCCCCTTTGATCGGGACCCTTCCATTGTCGCCAGCCCGTCCGACGGCATTGTCGGTGCCCATGGGAGGATCGCCGACACCGAGCTGTTCCAGGTCAAGGGCGCGCCCTATTCGCTGCTCGACCTGCTCGGCGATTCCGCGCTGATCGATCAGCATCGCAACGGAAGCTTCGTCACGCTGCGGCTGACCTCGAGCATGTACCATCGTTTCCACGCGCCCTTTGACGCGCATATCGAGCGCGTGACGCTGATCCATGGCGACGTCTGGAACGTCAATCCGATCGCGCTGAAGCGGGTCGAGCGTCTCTTCTGCAAGAACGAGCGCGCGGTGATCCGGACGCATCTCGCGACCGGTGAGGCCGTGACGCTGGTGCCGGTTGCAGCCATCCTCGTTGCCAGCATCCGGTTGCACTTCCTCGACATGGTCCTGAACGCGCAGACCAGGGGCCCGGTCAATTTCCCTTGTGATGTCAACGTGACCAAGGGCGAGGAGCTCGGCTGGTTCGAGCACGGCTCGACTATCATCATTCTGGCGCCCGGCGATTTTACCTTCTGCGACGGCATCGCCGAGGGCACGCGCATTCGCGCGGGTCAAGCGCTGTTGAAGCGAAACTAGCCTTCAATCCGCCGTTCCCGCCGCCTATATGGTCGGCGGGGACGATTCTACGACGGATCTGATGATGGCGCGGGCACCGGTCATGGCGGCGGGTGGGATTGTGCTGCGGCGCGGAGCTGTGCCGCTGATTGCGATCGTGCGCCAGCGCAAGCGCAACGAATGGGTTTTGCCCAAGGGCAAGCTCGACGACGGCGAGACGCCGAGGGAAGCCGCACATCGCGAGGTGCTGGAAGAGACCGGCCACGACGTCGCCATGCACGAATTTCTGGGCACGCTGATCTATCAGTCCGGTGGGCGCTCTAAGGTCGTGCACTTCTGGCGGATGGAGGCCGAAGGCGGTCCGGTTCGCAAGCTGATGAACGACATCAAGGCGGTCGACTGGCTGACGCTGGACGATGCGCTTGCGCGCCTGTCGCGCGAATACGAGCGCGCGTTTCTCACGCAGGTCGGCCCGATCGCGCTGGCCGCGGCGGGGCTGGCACCTGCGATCGTTGCCGCGCCGGCACCCGTTGTGGAGCCGAGCTCGCCATTGGCGGCCGACGATATTGATGCGGCCCTGCAGACGCTGACGCCGGCCGAGGCGGCTTCGGTCGAAGAGTTGCAGCATGGTCTGTTGCAGAAGGTGAAGGCCTGGCTGCGCGGCGAGGCGTGAGGGCGCGTTGCGCAGATTGCTGCTTACGAGTGAAACTGCATCCGCAAGTTAGTTGGCTCGCGTGACGCCAACTCCTTCCAAGCCGTCATTGCGAGCGCAGCGAAGCAATCCAGAATCTTTCCGCGGCGAGACTCTGGATTGCTCACATGGGGATTTGGTGTGTCAAGGTTTATGGTCAGCTCTTTGTTCGATTGCAGGCCAGCTCTTCGTCCCGACCGTGGAAGCGTGGAGATGGCGCGCGCAGCTCTAGTCAAGGTCG